>JAGCFF010000078.1 GCA_017650285.1 Bacteroidales bacterium | reverse complement strand
TTTCTTCTTGTTGGCAGGACTGACGACTTTGATGTGCGCCTTGTGGTTAGTCCATTTCTCAGCCAACGGGCCATCGGGGACTTGTGATTTCAATTCTATCATTATGATGAGTTTAGTTAGTATTTCGATTAACGGGAATCTTAATCGTTTGATTAACTTCGTTATTTATGTTCTATTTTGTCCCTTTTGTCGTTTTGTTTCAGTCACATAGGAACCCCTATGCTCCTTCAACAATCCAACAAAATCATCCAAAATACATTCATAAATAATCTCGAGAACCAAACAATTACGATTCCTACAAATATCCTAACTTTTTTTGAATAATTTGTAATTTTGCAACGATAAAAAATACCGATATGGAATTTTTTGCAACGGCCGGCAACGTTCCCGTCCACATCAACGACACAGGAAAAGGCGAGAAAACCCTCATTCTGCTTCACGGCTATCTCGAAACGATGTATGTGTGGAACGAATTTGCCGATGCACTCAAGGATTTCTGCAGAGTCATAACCATCGATCTTCCGGGTCACGGACTGTCTTGCGGCTCACCCGTCAACACAATGGATTTCATGGCCACCACGGTCAAGGGCGTCCTTGACAAATGCGGCGTGGAAAAAGCCTTCGTGGGAGGCCACTCGATGGGCGGATATGTGGCTCTGGCGTGCTGCAGGATATTTCCCGAGACCTTCGAGGGCCTGATGCTGATCAACAGCAACCCTTACGCCGACCCGGCCGAAAAGGCTGCCGACAGGGCCCGCGAAATCGAAGAAATCCGCGCCGGAAGGCTGCTTTCGATAGCAGAGGCGGCCGTGCCCAAGATGTACTATTCCGAGAATCTGCGCCGCTGCGACGACAAGATCATCGAGACAGTGGAACTGTGCAACACACACGACCCCGAGGGCATCATTTCGTGCCTGAAAGGCATGATGGAGCGTCCCGACAGCTGCGAGCAGCTCAAGGAGCCTGCAATGCCCATAATGGCCATTATGGGAGACCACGACAACTTCATGCCGATGGAGAAGATCCTGGCGATGAAGGAGTCTTTCCCCAAGGTGCGCTTCGAAATCGTAGAGAACTGCGGCCACAACAGCTTCATCGAGCAGACTGCCCGTGATGTGGAGCTGGTGCGCAGCTTTATGGCCGTATAATCCTGATTACCAGAGGAAATTGTTGAAAGGATAGCGCCCCGCGTTAATCTCCGCAACCATCTTGTAGAGGTCGTTGCGCAGCTTGTCTATTCCTATCTTCTCCTTTGCGCTGATGAAGATGCAGGGAGTGTGCTCGCGCGCAATCCACATATTCTTCATCTCGTCGAGAGTGTAGTTGCGCAGGGTCTTCTCGTCGAGGCTGAACTCGTCATATTCCTCGTGCTCATAGGCGTCTATCTTGTTGAACACCATCAGGCAGGGCTTGTCGCCGGCCCCGATGTCGCGCAGGGTGCGCTCCACGGTGGCTATCTGGTCCTCGAAACCCGGGTGAGAGATGTCCACCACGTGCATCAGGATGTCGCTCTGACGAACCTCGTCGAGGGTGCTCTTGAACGATTCTATCAGCTGTGTGGGCAGCTTGCGGATGAAACCTACGGTGTCGCTCAGCAGGAAGGGAAGATTCTCGATGACGACCTTGCGCACGGTGGTGTCGAGCGTCGCGAACAGCTTATTCTCGGCAAAGACGTTGCTCTTGGCCAGAAGGTTCATAAGGGTGCTTTTGCCCACGTTGGTGTAGCCTACGAGCGAAATGCGCACCATCGAACCGCGGTTGCCGCGCTGCGACTCCATCTGGCGGTCGATCTTGCGCAGCTGCTCCTTGAGGCGGGTGATCTTGTCGAGGACGATACGGCGGTCGGTCTCCAGCTGGCTCTCTCCGGGACCCCTCATGTTGATACCTCCGCGCTGGCGCTCGAGGTGGGTCCACATACCTGTCAGGCGAGGATAGAGATACTGATACTGAGCAAGTTCCACCTGCGTCTTGGCATATGCCGTGGCAGCCCTCTGGGCAAAGATGTCGAGGATGAGGCCGGTGCGGTCTATGACGTTCACCTTGGTCTCCTTCTCGATGTTGCGCATCTGCGAGGGGGTCAGCTCGTCGTCGAAGATGATGTAGTCGACCTCGTGCTCCTGGACGTACTGCTTGATCTCCTCGAGCTTGCCGGTGCCGAAATAGAAACGGTTGTTGGGATGGTCCAGGCGCTGTGTGAAGCGGCGCAGCGTGGTCACCCCTGCCGTCAGGGCAAGGAATTCGAGTTCGTCAAGGTACTCTGTGGCTGTGCGTTCGCTGTCCTTGTCGCGGATGACCGCGGCCAGAACGCCGGTGTCCATTTTTATCTCTTCCATTTCGGCTCAAAGATAAACAAAAAGAGGTACATCGCTGTACCTCTCTTTATATCGTGTGAGTTGTTGCTTAGCGGAGCTGGAAAATAACGGGGAAGGTGTAGGTTACGCGGACGGGTTTGTCGCGCTGCATACCCGGTTTCCATTTCGGTGAAGCTGAAACCACCCTGACGGCCTCTTTGTCGAGCGATGAGTCCACGCCGCGGAGCACCTTCACGTCGCTTACAGAACCGTCGGTATTAACCGTGAACTGGAGAGTAACACGACCCTGGATACCGTTTTCCTTAGCGATTTCAGGATACTCGAGCTGTGAGTTCACCCACCTTGAGAAGGTGTTGGCGTCACCACCCTGGAAAGTCGGCTTGTTCTCAACCAATGCGAAGGGAATAGCCTCTTCTTCAACCTCTTCCTCTTCAACTGTCTCGATATAGTCCATGATTTCTACACCAAGGGTAGCGTCGTCCTCGAATGAGAACACGGCGTCATCCACCTGGATGTTGTCATCGACGATGTCGATAGCGTCAGAAAGAACGGGGATTTTGGGCATCTCAGGCGGAGGAGTCTGCTCTTCCTGAGTGATAGGGATGATTTCCTCCTCGATGATAACAGATTCCTGCTGATCGAAGATAGAGTCTTTCTTCTCTTTGCTCTGCCATTCAAATGCTAGCAGAACGAGGCCCAGAACAACAATGAAACCGATTTCGCGGAACAGGGTTACTGTCCTGGAGAGGTCTGCCTTGGGTGATTTTTTAACTTCCATTGTATATGACTATTTACTATTCCAATATTGTACGATGTGTAAAGTTAGAAAGAAATATTTTTTCAACAAAAAAATTGTTGATAAAATCCGTTAATAACTTTCTTTCCGACGTTATACAAGATTCATGCCTTTAAGCACATCGTTGGTCTTGGAAACAGCAGCGGCGCTCTTTTCGAAAGCCTCTTTCTCAGCTGCAGTGAGCTCTATTTCAACGACTTTCTCCACACCGTTCTTGCCAAGTACTGCGGGCACGCCGATGCAGATGTCGTTCTTGCCGTATTCGCCCTCGAGAGCTACGCAGCAAGGGAATACCTTCTTCTGGTCGAGGATGATGGACTTGGTCATCACAGCTGCGGCTGCACCGGGGCCGTACCAGGCGCTGGTGCCGAGAAGACCGGTGATGGTGGCGCCTCCGACCATAGTGTCGGCAACAACCTTGTCGGCTGCTTCCTTGCTGAGGAGTTTGGTGACGGGCTGTGACTTGTAGGTAGCCTTGCTGATCAGCGGGATCATTGTGGTGTCGCCGTGACCGCCGATCACGATGCCTTCAACGTCGCTCGGAGCTGCGCAGAGAGCCTGGCTGAGGTAGTATGTGAAGCGGCTGCTGTCGAGCAGTCCACCCATACCTACGACTTTGTTCTTGGGAAGACCTGAAGTCTTGTAGGTGAGGTAAGTCATAGTGTCCATCGGGTTGGCGATGATCATGAAAACGGCGTTGGGAGAATACTGGAGGGCATTCTTTACAACTGAGTTCACGATGCCGGCATTCACGCCGATGAGCTCCTCGCGGGTCATACCGGGCTTGCGGGGAATACCAGAGGTGATGATTACGACGTCAGAATCTGCTGTGGCTGCATAGTCGTTGGTTACGCCCTTGATGCGGCTGTCGAAGCCATAAAGCTTTGCGGTCTGCATCATATCGATGGCTTTACCTTCTGAAAGACCTTCCTTGATATCGATCAAAACAATGTCGCTAACACAGTTGAGGTGTGCGATAGCGTTTGCACAGGTGGCACCCACATTACCGGCGCCGATTACAGTTACCTTTGACATTTCAAAAAATTTATACTTGTTTTTATTACTTTTGCCTTGAATTATAGTAATTCAGAAAGGCAAAGGTATAAATTTTATCCAAAGTTCAATCAAGTATATATGATCTGTTTCTTTTCAGAAGATATTGCTTTCAATCTTCAATCGAAAATGCTGTTCAAGAAGTGGTTAAAGCAGCTTGCGGAAGGGTCCGGCCACACCGTCGGAAACCTCAACTACATCTTCTGCAGCGACGCTTATCTCCTGGAGATGAACAGGCAGTACCTCGGCCACGACTACTACACCGACATCATCACCTTCGACAGCCGCGAAAACCCTGATTCAAAGAAGGTTGACGGCGATGTTTTCATCAGCGTCGACACCGTCCGTGCGAACGGGGAGGAGTATGGCGAAGGCTTCGAGAGGGAGCTGCACAGGGTAATGGCCCACGGCCTGCTGCATCTGACCGGCTATGACGACGGCACTAAAGCCGAGCAGAAGAGGATGCGCGAGGCCGAAAACGCGGCTCTCGCCCTTCTTGACGCCCTGCGTGAACAGTAATGCACTTTGATTATGACATAATCGTTGTTGGAGCCGGACACGCCGGCTGCGAAGCTGCAACCGCCGCGGCCAGGATGGGTGCGCGCGTGCTGCTGGTGACGATGGATATGCGCAACATCGCCCAGATGAGCTGCAATCCAGCCATCGGCGGTATAGCCAAAGGGCAGATAGTCAGGGAAATAGACGCATTGGGAGGCTTCTCGGGCATAGTGACGGACCGCAGCACCCTGCAGTTCCGTATGCTCAATATGAGCAAGGGTCCGGCAATGTGGAGCCCCCGCGCACAGTGCGACAAGACGCTCTACACCCTGCACTGGCGCCAGGTTCTGGAGGACACTCCGAACCTCGACATCTGGCAGGACGTGGTCACCAGGCTGAGCATCCGCGACTCCAGGATCTACGGCGTCGAAACCCAGCTCGGCACATCCTTCACCGGCAAGGCGGTCATCATCACCGCAGGCACCTTCCTCAACGGCAAACTTTTCATCGGCCAGCAGACCACGGTGGGTGGACGCATAGGCGAACTGTCGAGCTTCGGCCTCGGCGAACAGCTTGCTGCAGAGGGGATTAAGGTGGCCCGAATGAAGACCGGCACACCGCCCCGCATCGACACCCGCTCCATCGACCTGAGCGCTCTCACGGTGCAGGAAGGCGATGCCGATCCGGCCCGTTTCTCATTCCTTCCGGTCCCTTCAGCCATACAGGAGAAAGGTGTCCAGAAAGATTGCTACATAGTCCACACCAACGAGAAAGTCCACGAAATCCTGCGCAGCGGCTTCGACCAGAGTCCGCTCTTCACCGGCAAGATCGTCGGCATCGGACCGCGCTACTGCCCGTCGATCGAGGACAAGCTCCGCACCTTCGCCGGAAAGGACAGCCACCAGCTCTTCCTCGAGCCGGAGGGTTGGACCACCAATGAATACTATCTGCAGGGCTTCTCTTCGTCGCTGCCCTACGATGTCCAGATCCGGGCGCTGAGGGCGATCGAAGGCTTCGAGAACATCAAGGTTTTCAGGCCGGCCTATGCGGTGGAATACGATTATTTCGATCCGGTCCAGCTCCACGGAACCCTCGAGAGCAAGGTGATTTCAGGGCTTTACCTGGCAGGTCAGGTGAATGGCACCACAGGCTACGAAGAGGCTGCGGCACAGGGCCTTATGGCAGGCATTAACGCCACTCTGGCCATCCAGGGCCGGGGAGAATTCATCCTCAAGCGCGACGAAGCCTACATCGGAGTGCTCATCGACGACCTCATCACCAAGGGAGTGGACGAGCCCTACAGGATGTTCACTTCGAGGGCAGAATACCGTATCCTGCTTCGCGGCGACAATGCCGACGCCCGCCTTACCGCCAAGGGCTACGAGATCGGCCTGGCCAGCAGGGAGAGGTATGAGAATATGCTGTCGAAGTACGAAGCCGTCGGCCGCCTCAAGGAAGAGATCTGCACGACCTCGATCCGTCCCGAGGATGTCAACCCCTACCTCGAGAGTGTCGGCTCCGCTCCTATCGAGAATCGCAAGAAGATTGCAGAGCTCCTGACAAGGCCCTTCGTCAATATAAAGGACTTCGAAGAAAAAGTTCCACGTGGAACATTCGTAGATATAGACAGTGTGCTGTCGGCCTGCGGCATCGAAGCCGGCCGCCGCAACGAGATCGTGGAGGCTGTGGAGATTGCCGTGAAGTATCAGGGATACATAGACCGCGAGAAGAAGCTTGCCGACAAGATCCTCCGCCTTGAGAACATAAAGATTCCGGAAGACTACGATTTCTCGAAGATCACGGCGCTGTCCATCGAGTGCCGCATCAAGCTCGACCGCTACCGGCCGCGCACCATTGCGCAGGCGTCCCGCATCTCGGGAGTATCACCTGCCGACATCTCAGTCCTGCTCGTCCACTTCGGACGCTAGCGGCAGCAGCTTGCCCCGTTTCCAGAAAACCTCAACCTTGGAGATCTCCCAGCTCCGGTCGGCATTGTTGTAGCCCTGGTAGAAAAGCCAGGTGCGGCCGTCCTCGTCCTCGAAGATGTCAGGGTGGCCGGACTCCATCTCGTTCCAGCTGCCCGGCTTTCCGTTGCGGAGGAACGGCTCCTGCGACATACGCTCCCAGTGGATGCCGTCCTTGCTGGTTGCGACACCGATCATCTGGGGCGAACGGTTGTAGGCTCCGGCATAGAACATATATAAGGTATTGCCGCGGACTATGGTCGTCGCTCCCTCGATGCACTTGCCTTCCCAGTCAAGCTCCGGCTTGAGTATCGGCTCATCGAGCTGCAGCGTCCAGTCGCCGGCGTGAAGGCCCGAATTCTTGTTGGCGGCAGCCACACCCTGGAACTGGATCTCCTGAGCCGGGTCGCGGGTCGCGAAGTACATAAAGTATCTGCCGTCGAATTCCACCACCTCGGCATCGATGGCCCTTCCGCAGTTCCAGCTGCCGGTCGCAGTGAACACCGGGTTCGACGGGTCGTGCTCGAAGTTCACGCCGTCCACCGAAGTTGCGTGGCAGATGGCCTCGGTTCCGAAGTTGCCGTAAGACTGATAGAAGAGGTGAAGGGTGTCGTTGCGGATGATGGCCCCGGGAGCGCAGATTGCATTGGTCTCTGCTGCTTGCTCCGGAAGAAGTTGTGAAATTCTCTTCCAGTTCGTCAGGTCGTCACTCTCTGCGATACCCACGCACAAACGGTTTACACCGGCACTGTCGGGGTAGTATGCAGAGTAATACATAAAATATTTGCCGTTGAACTTTACGATATTCTCGTCTTTGGCAAAGGGAGCTTCCGTATACGCAGTGTCTATGAAAAGCATCTCCCCGTCGCGAAAATCGGGTCTGTGGCTACATCCAGAGGGGGTAAGAAGTGATACAACTGTAAACAGAGCGATTAGAAAAGTTCCACGTGGAACAAGTCTGATCATACTTATTGATAAATTTCTTTTATGGTATCCTTGTATTTCGCGTAGATGTTTGCACGCTTCAGCTTAAGCGTCTGGCTCAGCATCTTGTTGTCCACAGTCCACTCGTCGTTGACGAACTGCTCGCGCTTGATCTGCTCGTGAGGGGCGAGAGTTTCGTTGACTTTGACAATCTGGTTCTGAAGCAGCTTCTGGATCTCGGGTTTCTGCAGCAGGTCGTCGTTGTCGGTGAAATTGATCTTCTTGTACTTGGCGTAAGACACGAGTTTCGAGAACGAAGGAATGATGATGGCCGATGCAAACTTCTCGTTCTCACCTACCACCATACAGTTCGAAATGAAGTTCGAAGTTTCCTTGATTCGCGTCTCTATGGCCTGCGGAGCCACATATTTGCCGTTCGACAGCTTGAATATCTCCTTCTTGCGGTCAGTGATCTTCAGGTATTTGTCGTCCTGCAGGTAGCCGATGTCGCCGGTGTGCAGGAAGCCGTCCTTGTCGATTATCTCTGCCGTCAGCTCAGGTGCCTTGTAGTAGCCGAGCATCACGTGAGGGCCTTTGGTGAGGACTTCGCCGTCGCTTGCGAACTTCAGCTCGGTGCCTTCGATGGGTGTGCCCACAGTGCCGATCACCTGGATGCGGTGCCTCGGGTCGCCCACTGCTATCACGGGTGAGGTCTCGGTCATGCCGTATCCTTCGTAGCACTGGATGTTGGCTGCGGTGAAGCAGCGGAGGATGCGGGGCTGGATGGAACTTCCGCCCGAAATCACCTGCATTTCCTTCTGTCCGCCCAGTTTCTCGCGCCATTTGCGGTAGACGAGCTTGTCGAACATCCTGCGGCGCCACTGATACAGAGGGCTGTCGTTGTAGTTGTCGAAGTTGTTGGCAAACTTCCAGGCACGGCGGTATACCAGGGCCTGGACGCCCTTCAGGCTTGTGCGTGCAGCCTCGAGTTTGCTGTAGAGCATCTCGAGAACCCTCGGCACGGCGCAGAATCCGTCGGCCTTGCTGTCCTTGAGGTCGGCTGCGAAGTTTGCTATATCAGTATAATAAATGCTTATACCGCACTCCTGATAATGGTAGTTCATCGAGCGCTCGTAGGTGTGGCAGAGCGGCAGGAATGAGACTATCTTGTTCTCCTTGCCCATATACTGGCGCACAGCGTGGCCGTGCGAGTCGAACACCAGGTTGTAATGGCTCAGCATCACGCCCTTCGGCTGTCCGGTGGTGCCTGAAGTATATATAAGTGAGAAGAATTCGTCCTTGTCGGTGTTGCGGATGTTGTCGGCGATGACGGCCTCGAGGGCCTCCTTGTCCTTTTCGCCTTCGGCCAGGAACTGCTTGAAGCAGTAGATGCTGTCGCTTTCGTCGATGAGGATGACCTTGGCGGGCTTGTCCATCTGCTCTGCTACCGGCGCAATCTTCTTATACAGCAGCTCGGTGCCGATGAAGATGATCTCGGCTTCCGAGTGGTTGAATATAAAAAGGTAGTCCTCCGCACTGAGGGTCGGATAGACGGGGGTGTGCACCATACGCGAAAGAGCGCAGCCCATATCGATGAAATTCCACTCGGGGCGGTTGCTCGTGATGCTTATGACTCTGGTGCCGGGTTTGAGGCCGAGAGCCAGAAAGCTTCTTGCTGCAGCGTGGGATAGGCGCACATATTCCTTAGTGCTATACTTAACCCATTGATTATTAATACGTCTTGCCAACATGTCCTCTTTGTCGGGACATATTTGCTCAAGGTTGGTGAGGAGATCGAATACGCGGGTCAGTTCCATAGATACAACCATTAGAAGGCGCAAAGGTATAAAAAAACACAGACTGTCATTCAGGGCAGCCTGTGTTTCGTCTGTTTCTTGTTAGATTACTCTTGGGTCTTGTCAACGATTTCAGCGGTAGGCGCATTCTTCTTTACAGAAGCGATACCGTTTTCCATATTGGCATTGTTAGAGTACATTTCGCTGGTACCGATCACCTGACCGTTGGTAGCAACCAGATTGAAGTAAGGTTTGCCGTTCTTTGCGGTTTTGCGCTCGAAACGAGCATCATCAAGGCTGTTTTTCTTTACAGAAGCGATGCCGTTGAGGCAGCCGTCCATTGATTTGTAACCCTGGCTGGTGAGGATTATCTGGCCGTTAGCGGCCTTGAGGTCGAACTGAACGTCTCCGTTTGTGCGGAGTTTGATAACGAATTTGCCCATTGTGTTGAGTTATTTAATTGGTTTGTATTTAGCCTATTTCCACAAATTTAGAAAACAAATTAGTTTTTAACAAGCAAACTGGTCATCGAAGTTTGGCTGTGAAGAATGCCGTGCAGCTTGTCGATGCTCACCCTCTCCTGCTTCATGCTGTCGCGCTCGCGGATGGTGACGCAGTTGTCGTTCAGTGTGTCGTGGTCGATCGTGATGCAGAAAGGAGTTCCGATGGCATCCTGACGGCGGTAGCGCTTGCCGATGGAGTCTTTCTCGTCGTACTGGCAGTTGAAGTCGTATTTGAGGATGTCCAGGATTTCGCGGGCTTTCTCGGGCAGGCCGTCCTTCTTCACCAGCGGCAGCACGGCGGCCTTGACAGGTGCCAGGGCTGCAGGAATGCTCAGCACTACGCGCTCTTCGCCGTTCTCCAGCTTCTCCTCGTGATATGAGCTTGAGAGCACTGCGAGGAAGCAACGGTCCAGACCGATGGAGGTCTCGATGACGTAGGGAGTGTAGTTCTCGTTCTTCTCAGGGTCGAAGTACTGGATCTT
>JAGCFF010000077.1 GCA_017650285.1 Bacteroidales bacterium | reverse complement strand
TTCTCGATGTTCGGGGATGTGGACATGCCGAGGTCGGCGATGCGGCCGTCGGCAACCCTTGCGAGGATTTCAGGTGAGATGATGTACTCGGGCTCGCAGACGCCGCAGATGCGGTCGATGCATCCCAGCTGCTCGGTCATTGCGGAATGCACCGAAGTGTAGATTACAGCCCTCTCCACCGGCACGGGGATGACTATGGCGTTGTCCCTCACATCCGACGGCACGTCTGCCGGAATCTTGGCGGAATGCCGTTCCTTGTCGACCAGGATGTAGTTCTTGCGGACTTTAAGGGTGTCCCAGGGGTCACGGATGCTCACGACCTCGCAGTCCTTGTAATACTTTATGGTGAAGCCGTGCGCGTAATAGACGCTGTCGACCTTCAGCACGCTGCCCTGATCGCCCGCACCGCTCCTGTTCCTGCAGGAAGGGAGTACGACCATAATAATCAGGGCGAGCAGCAGATATGTTCTTTTCATCGTCAGTAGCTGAATTTGTGGGTTCCCGGACCGGCTTGAAGCACATCTCCGCCCGGAAGGCGCACCTCCGCCTCCATATTGGCCGGGATGGTCACGGTCATCGACTTGCCGTCGGCGGAAGATTCTATGTCCATTGCGATGGTTCCCCTGACCGTGGGGAGTTTCATCCTGGCGTATGACAGGCTGCCGATGCGGGGTTCTATCCTGACCTTGGAGAAACCGGGCTCGAGAGGAGTCACGCCCATCAGCCGGAACGGTATGATGTTGCCAGGCGCAGCACCGGCGATGTGGTTCCAGTCCTGGTTGGGCTTGAAGCTGTCGTCCCAGGCCTCGATGGTGATGGTCGAGCCTGTCCTTATGGTGTTGTACCAGCTGCGCAGGTCTCCCGAGGTAAGCAGGCTAAGTCCGTAGTCGTCGAGTCCGGCGGCATACACGGCATCCATAAGCACCTGGGCTCCAAAGATGCTGCAGCGCAGTCCCCTGGACTTGATGAACTCCGCTACCGAAGGCAGGTCGCCGTCATCCACAAGCCCGCAGTACACCGGCATCATATTGCCGTGGAGCGAAGCGTGGCCGGTGCCTATGCCGTCCACATAGACGCCCCGTGAAGGGTCGAAGAAAGTCTCGTTGAATGCCTTTCTGAATGCCGAAGCCTTGGCGTCGTATGCGGCGGCGAGGCTGTCATCCCCAAGCACCGCAGCCATCTTGCCGAGGGTGCAGAGGACCTTGTAGTAAAGCGCATTCACAACGGTGTTGTAGTCGGTGTAGACATAGCCGTCGTCCTCCCCTCCCTGGCCTGCCTGTAGGCCCAGGGTGCCGGTGTGCGGCCAGTCCACGATGTCGCGTATGGGTTCGCTGCGGTTGATGGACTTCAGAAATGCCTCGCTCTGTCCGAGCGTGGTACTGACGAAGCCGTTTTCCTGGACGAGGTCTTCGAGGCCGTGTGCCCTGAGAATGTCCCAATGGGCTGCGATAGCCCTCGGGTCGGCAGTGAACATATAGTCATTCCAGGCCAGGAGCACTTCGTACAGGATCCACTCCGTAGGCCAGGTGGGCTGCCCGAGCAGGAACTCCATCGTCCTGCGGACCAGCGAGTATTCGCTGTCGGAGGCATAATGGCATAGCTGGGCTATGAGGGCATCGTATTCATAGGGAATCCTCTCGCGGTCGCCGTCTACGAATATTCCGGCGAAGGATGTGGCCTTCACTGAATAGTGGCAGAGGTCCCAGATCCGGTTGAGGGTGTCGCTCGAAGATTCGAAGGAAGCGGCTGCAGCATCGAAGGGATAGCTGACTGCGATCCTGCGGGCATCGACCACCTCCGCCCCGCTGACTTCGCAGTAGCGGAAAGGCATCACCACTCCCACCTCTTCGGGAAGTTTCACTGCAGAAGGGCCTGTATTTCGCCTGTCAGGCGCGAAGTATATCGGATATACGTGGATACCTTTCGACACGGGAACGTCGATTCTGGCGTATCTTACGGACGAATTGGAGCCTTCCGGACGTCTCCATACCCTGCCGCCTTCCATCCTCTCCCCCACATACACCGTGGCGACTCCGTCCGCCGCGGCCCTGAGCGTCAGCTCCAGCCAGCCGAAAGCATCCCTTCCGAAGTCCACCACCGGCCCCAGGCTGACGGCTTTCTGTCTTTCCTGCACCAGCGGATACCAGGCGGTCTCATACTCCCTGATGCTCGGGGCGGTCGTGAAGCGCTTCGACTTCGACCAGCTGCTGCGCCCCTGTCCGTCGGTCTTCACCCGTACCTTCCAACTGTAGTCCGAAGAAGGCTTCAGCGGCTCGCCGTCGTACATCACCGAAACGGACTGGCCGCTCTCAATCCAGCCGCTGTTCCATATAACGCGGGAGTTGTCGGACAGCGCTATCTGATAGGCCAGCTGGAGCTCTTCGGAGCCCGGCACTATCCAGCTGAACGAGGGCAGTGACGAGCGGATCAGCGCGCCTCCGGGCTGGCTGGTGTCCAGCATAAGGTCGGTCCTCAGGCCGGAAGGGCCCTTGGCACACGACACCGCAATCATTGCGGTCAGCATCAGCAGAAACAGTCGCTTGCGCATCGTGTCAGAATTTGAGAACGGCGGCTACGGGATAATGGTCCGAAATGAACGGTTTGCCGGCATACGTCCTGTCGAGGGTCTCGAACGAAACGGCCTGCCTGAAACCGCTGTAGTAGATATAGTCGATGGGGCTCGAAGCCTTGCCCCAGGCGTTGTAGGAACCTTTGTCGTCGGTAGTCTCTGCAGTCACCCTTGCGTCGAGCATCTTCCCTTCCAGGGACTGCAGGCAGGGATCGTCGGGCGTCACGTTGAAGTCGCCGGTGAGCACCATCGGCCAGCCTTCCCTGTTCATCTCGGCTATCCTTTCCACTATAAGCGCCAGGCCGTTGCGACGGGCGTCGACTCCGACGTGGTCGAGATGGGTGTTGACATAGTAGAAATGCCTCCTGCCGTCCTTGCTCTCGAGCAGGCACCAGGTGGCGGTACGGCGGCACGCGGCGTCCCAGCCGAAGGACACCTCGTCGGGAGTTTCGGAAAGCCAGTATGTGCCCCAGTCCTTGAGGTTGAATTTCTCCTTGTTGTAGAAGATGGTCATCTGTTCTCCATCGAGGACACCGTCGTCACGGCCCACGCCGATGGCACCGTACTGAGGACAGGTCTCTTCAAGGTACTTCCTCTGGAAATCGAAGGCCTCCTGCAGGCCGAAGATGTCCGGCCACTGCTCCTCGATCATCGCTGTCGACGCTTCCTTGCGGAGGTCCCAGGAATTCTCCCCGTCATCGGCCGTTCCCATCCTGATGTTGTAGGAAATGACCTTCAGGGTCTTGTCGGCCTTCGTGCAGGAATTCAGCGCAGGCATCAGCAGCATCGCCGCAAAGGCAGCCAGAATGAAATATATCTTTTTCATCAATGCTTTTTTAGTATAGATGCAAAGATAGCAAATGAAGACACCTTTTTTTGATTAATTTTGTAAAATAACAATCATCAGGAAAAGCAATGAAAGAAATCACCATCGGCAACGGCAGCGTCCAGTATATCGGCGTTGACGACCTCGACATAGACCTTTTTGAAAGCCAGTATGTCGTTCCGGAAGGAATGGCCTACAACTCATATGTGATACTCGACGACAAGGTGGCCATAATGGACGGAGTGGACGGCCGCAAGTCCGCAGAATGGGAAGCCAGACTCTACGAGAAGCTCGGCGCGAGGACTCCCGACTATATAGTCGTGCTCCACACCGAGCCCGACCACAGCGGCAGTATTGCCAGGGTGATGTCCACATATCCCAAGTGCCGCTGCGTGTGCTCTACTGCCGCATCGAAGTTCATGGCGCAGTTCTACCCCGGGCTCTCGTTCGCAGACCGCATCGACGTGGTGAAGGAAGGCGACACCCTCCTGCTCGGCTCCCACACCCTGCAGTTCTTCGCCGCCCCTATGGTCCACTGGCCCGACGTGCTGGTGGCCTATGAGAAGTCCGAGAAGATCCTTTTCTCAGCCGACGCGTTCGGCAAGTTCGGTGCGCTGAGCAAGACCGAGGACGAAGACTGGGACTGCGAGGCACGCCGCTACTACATCAACATCTGCGGCAAGTTCGGCCCGCAGGTGCAGGCCCTGCTGAAGAAGCTTTCGGGGCTTGAAGTGAGCACCATCTGCCCTCTCCACGGCCCCATACTGACGGAAAACCTCGGACATTACATAAACCTCTACGACACCTGGAGCTCCTACAGGCCGGAGACCGAAGGCGTGTTCATCGCCTATGCCTCGCTGCACGGCAACACCGCGGAGGCCGCCCGCTATCTCGAGCAGAAACTCGAGGAGAAGGGCGTCAAGCTGGAAATCGCGGATCTCGCCCGCAGCGACCTCGCCGAGGACATCGAGGGCGCATTCAGGTATGACCGTATCGTGCTGGCAGCTCCCACCTACGAGGGAGGCCTCCACCCCCTTATGTCAGACTTCCTCCATCATCTCAGGAGCAAGGGCTTCTGCAACAGGAAAGTTGCACTGATAGAAAACTGCACCTGGGCGCCTATGGCCGCCAAGGTAATGAAGGCCGAGCTCGAACAGATGAAGGACATCACTCTCTGCGAACAGGTAGTGTCCATACGTTCCGCCGTGACTGAAGATACCCGCCGTGAGCTCGACGCTCTGGCGGAAGCAATAGCCTCCTGATATGGATCCCCAGCCGGCAAGGCCGCATTGGAGCAAGGACGCCGATTTCTCCGGCACTTCTTTCTTTATCCGCCGGATGAACACCCGGGGGCGGGTTTCCGTTCCTGAGGTTCCTGCCGCTGCTCTGCCCTTCGTCGGATTCCTCTTTCTCACTGAAGGCGAAGTGCTCGCCGAGGCCGATGGAGTGCAATTCCTATGCGAAGCCGGCCATCTGCTGCTGATTCCCGAAAACCGAGCTTTCTCCATCCGTTACTACTCCGATGCAGTCGGCTACACCGGAGGCTTCCGGCCTGACCTGGTCTCAAGTCCGGACCTGCTGGTCCCGCTTATCGAACCCGTCCATCAGGCATTCTGGTTCGACGAGGGCGCATTCGTCGGCGAGCTGTTCAATATGCTTGCCCTTTCGTTCGAGCGAGCAGATTCGGATTTCATAAGGAAGGGACTCGACCTGCTCCTCTCCCGTGTCCGCACAAGGTCGAAAGCAAGGGTGCCTGCTGCAGTATCCGTCTTCCTGGAGAGCGTGTTCTCTCCGGGCCACCCGCCCAAAGACCTGGCCGCCTATGCTGCCGAGGCCTTCGTGAGTCCTGGACACCTGAACCGTATGGTCCGCAAATCAACAGGGAAAAGTGTCGGCGCCTGGATCGACATCGCACGGCTCGGGATGGCCAAGAAACTCCTCGGCGACACGGAGACCCCGATAAGCGAGATAGCCGCTGCCGTCGGCCTTGCCGATCCGTCCTATTTTTCCCGTTTTTTCAAGAAGCATACGGGCCTTTCACCGATTGCATTCCGCAAGAGGATGCACGGATTATCCTAATTCCTGCACGGAGGTTTCAATCGGATTAGGGAGTTTCTGTGGTACTTTGCCACCCGTATGTTACTCGCCGCAATCCTTTCCCTGCTGATGCTCGTGCCCGAGGCTGACACCCTGCTGTCATCGGCCCACATCACTGCATTCAAGGAGAGGGTGTCGCTCGAGAAGGTTCCTTCGCCGGTGAGCGTTTTCCTGCCTGCCGAGCTGAAGACCGAGGGCGTCACGACCCAGGGGCGGCTCACGGCAATGGTCCCGGGCCTTCTGATCCCTGATTACGGCGCTTCGCTGACCTCTACCATCTATCTGAGGGGAATCGGTTCCAGGATGGAGAATCCATCCGTCAGCCTCTATCTCGACGGGATTCCGATAATGGACAAGAATGCCTACGACTTCGACTGGAACGGGATACGTTTTGCCGCCCTGATGCGAGGTCCGGGAGCCACCCTGTACGGAAGGAATTCGATGAGCGGGACCCTGGTGCTTCAGTCTATGGCGCCCACCGGAGGAAAATCCCTCAGCGCCTATGCCGAGGCCGGACTGGCAGAGACCCTGCGTGCAGGAGTGACCGCGACTTTCGGAAGGAATGTCCTGTCGGCCAGTTTCAAGCACGGCGGCGGCTGGTTTATGAATGAATACAAAGGAGCGCCCTGCGACCCTTATGACGGCTTTTCAGTCCGTTGGAAATGGGAGCAGCCGGAGCAGCAGAGCATTCAGTGGTCCAACACCCTGTTCGCATCCCTCTCGAAGGAAGGCGGCTTCGCATA
>JAGCFF010000076.1 GCA_017650285.1 Bacteroidales bacterium | reverse complement strand
CACCGTCGACAGCTTCGACATCCACACCAAGGTTCCTGCCCTGCGCAAGACCCTCGGCGAAGCCGCCCGCAAGGCCGGCAAGGTGTCCATCATCTCCGCAGGCTGGGATCCGGGTTCAGACTCTATGGTCCGCGCCATACTGCAGGCAGCGGCTCCCAAGGGCATAACCTACACCAACTTCGGCCCCGGTATGAGTATGGGCCATTCCGTTGCCTGCAAGGCAATCGAAGGAGTGAAGGACGCCCTTTCGATGACCATCCCGATGGGAACGGGCGTACACCGCCGTATGGTGTATGTGGAACTGCTCCCCGGCGCCGATTTCGAAAAGGTGGCAGCTGCCATCAAGGCCGATCCGTATTTCGTCAATGACGAGACCTATGTCCACGAAGTGCCTTCTGTCGATGAGCTCAAGGATATGGGACACGGAGTGAATCTCGTACGCAAGGGCGTCAGCGGCAAGACCCACGACCAGCTCTTCGAGTTCAATATGCACATCAACAACCCGGCCCTGACAGGCCAGATTCTCGTGGCCGTGGCCCGTGCCGCCACAAGGCAGGCTCCCGGCTGCTACACTATGATAGAGCTCGCACCGGTGGATATGCTGCCCGGCGACCGTGACGAGTGGGTTGCCAAACTTGTATAGAAGGATGAAAAGAGTAGCCATACAGGGACATTTCGGAAGTTTCCACGACCAGGCTGCCCAGACGTTCTATCTGAACACGCTGGGCTATGTGCCTCAGATCATCGAGTGCCCCAATTTCTCCGCTCTCTATACGGCGATGGAAGAAGGGAAGGCAGATTCGGCCATTATGGCCATCGAGAATACCATCTCGGGCGGACTGCTCCCCAACTTCGAGCTGCTGCGCCAGCACGAGGTGCGCATCAAGGGTGAGGTCTACCTGGCCATCCACCAGAACCTGATGGCTCTTCCGGGCCAGAAGATCGAGGACATCCGCGAGATCCGCACCCACTATATGGCCATCAACCAGACCAGGGATTTCTTCGAGAAGAACTGCCCCTGGATCCAGCTGGTCGAGGCGGAAGACACGGCCGCAAGCGCTATAGAGATTGCAAAGAAACAGCTGCGCGGAGTAGGTGCGGTGGCATCTACCGTGGCAGCCCAGCAGAACAACCTGGAAATACTTGCCGCAGGCATCGAGACATACAAGGACAATTTCACGAGGTTCCTGATACTGGACAACGAGATGGAGATGGCGGAGGACCAGATCGACAAGGCGTCGATATGCTTCACGCTGCCTCACAAGCCCGGCTCCCTGGCCCACATCCTGGCCATTATGTCGTTCTACGAGATGAACCTCACCAGGATCCAGTCCCTGCCTATCCCCGGCAAGAAATGGCAGTATTTCTTCTATATCGACATCAAGTTCGACAGCTGCGAGCGCTACCGTCAGGCCCTTTCGGCCGTGCGCCCGCTCATCGACGACCTGAAGATACTCGGAGAATACAAAGCCGCGATATAAAGAGTAACAACTAAACACAGAATAATGGTAGTAGGAATAATTGGTCTTGGCCTGATAGGCGGTTCGATGGCGATCGACCTTCGCCGCCGCAAGTTTGCAGACAGGATAGTTGGAACGGACCTCGACAATGTGAATGCCGCAGCAGCGCTGAAGATAGGACTCGTGGACGAACTTGTTCCCGAGGACGAGTGCGTTGCCAAGAGCGACATCATCATAGTCGCCGTGCCCGTGAGTGCAGCAGTGAAAGTAGTGTGCAGGACCCTCGACCGATTCCAGGATGAAGGATGGACGGACAAGGTGGTGATGGACGTGTGCTCCACCAAGGAGCAGATAGCCAAGGCTACGATGTACCACGCCTGCCGCAAGCAGTATGTAGCCACCCATCCGATGGCCGGTACCGAATACTCCGGCCCCTGGGCTGCGATGCCCAACCTCTTCGACTCGAAGGTCTGCATCATCGCCGACCAGGAGGAATCTTCTCCCAAGGCCGTGGAGGAGGTGGTGAAACTCTATGACGCCCTCAATATGAGGATAGGCTATATGAGCGTGTCTTCGCACGACGTGCACACTGCCTATGTGTCGCACCTGTCGCACGTGGTGTCGTTCGCTCTGGCCAACACCGTCCTTGACAAGGAGAAAGACGAAAAGCACATTTTCGACCTGGCGTCCAGCGGTTTTTCATCGACCGCAAGGCTTGCCAAGAGCAACGCCGATATGTGGACTCCGATATTCATACAGAACAAGGAAAACATCGTGAGAGTCACCGACGCCTTCATCCAGAAGGTGCAGGAGTTCAGGGATGCCATCGACGCAATGGACGAAACGGCCATCCGCAGCCTCATCGACGAGGCTAACCGCATCAAACGTATAATCAAATAGGACTATGGCAAGACAACTCGATATAATACCCGTAGAAGAATGGGGTTTCTTCACCCTCCCCAAACCGATGGTCATTGCAGGGCCCTGCAGCGCCGAGACAGAAGAGCAGGTGCTGGAGACAGCAAAGGGACTGCGCGCACTGGGCATCAATATGTTCCGTGCCGGAATATGGAAGCCCCGCACCCACCCGGGATGCTTTGAAGGAATCGGAACCCAGGGCTTGAAGTGGCTCCAGAAGGTGCGTCAGGAGACCGGTCTGAAGGTCTGCACCGAGGTTGCCAACGAGAAGCACGTCTACGAATGCCTCAAGTACGGTATCGATATGGTATGGATCGGAGCCCGCACCACCGCCAACCCGTTTATGGTGCAGGAAGTTGCCAATGCCCTCAGGGATACCGAAATGCCCGTTCTGGTCAAGAATCCCGTCAATCCTGACCTTGACCTCTGGATAGGTGCTCTCGAGCGCCTCAATATGGCCGGCATCAAGAAACTCGGCGTGATCCACCGCGGCTTCACTTCGTTCCGCAAGCTGAAGTACCGCAACGATCCGGGCTGGCAGATTGCCGTCGAGCTGCGCACACGCTATCCCGAGCTTCCGTTCTTCGCCGATCCCAGCCATATGGGTGGAGCCCGCGGCTATATCCTCGAGCTGTCGCAGAGGGCTCTTGACCTCGGTCTCGACGGCCTGATGATCGAAAGCCACTGCAATCCGGAGTGCGCCCTGAGCGACGCCGGCCAGCAGCTCACCCCCTCACAGCTCCACGACCTGCTGGGAGAGATCGTTGTCCGCGAGAAGCAGAGCGACGACCTCGACTACAAGGAGAACCTGCAGCAGCTGCGTGCCAACATCGACGTCATCGACGACGAACTGCTGAACCTGCTAAGGTCCAGGATGGAGATCAGCCGCAAGATCGGTGAGTACAAGAAGGCCCACAACGTGGCCATCGTGCAGGCTCAGCGCTGGGACGAGATCCTGGAAGAGATGGTGAAGGAAGGCAAGACGCACGGTCTGCCGGAAGACTTCGTGGCGACGGTCTACAACGCCATCCACACAGCCTCCATCCAGGTTCAGAACGAGGTTCTGGAGAACAATTAAGAGTTGATCCTGATAAGGTCTGCAAGCACTATGGCAGTCATGGCTTCCACTATGACCGGGGTCCGCAGTGCGAAGCAGCTGTCGTGGCGGCCGGGCACTTCCAGTTCGGCCATCCTGCCTGCCGCGAAATCCCAGGTCTGCTGGGCTTTCCCTATGCTTGAAGTGGGCTTGAAAGCAACCCTGAACACTATCGGGGCTCCGTTGGTGATGCCTCCGTTGGCTCCGCCAGCACCGTTCTTGCGTGCGGCCTGAGGACCGTCCGGATCGCAGAAGGGGTCGTTGTGCTCGGAACCCTTCATCCTTGCAGCCTTGAAGCCGTCGCCGAACTCTATGCCGCGTACGCCAGGAATAGAGAATACGGCGTGGGAGATGAGCGATTCCACAGAATCGAAGAACGGCTCGCCGAGGCCTGCGGGCAGGGCGCCGGTGCGGCACTCCACTATGCCTCCCAGCGAATCGCGTTCCTGCATCGTCTTCCTGAGCAGTTCCTGCCATCCGTCAGGGGCGTCTTCCTTGGCAACGCCTCCGACTTCCACAAGGTCCGCGGAGATCTCGACGCCTGCCATCTTCTTTGCCACTACGCCTGCTGCAACTATAGGCAGGGTGAGGCGGCCTGAGAAGTGTCCGCCGCCGCGCGGGTCGTTGAAGCCGTTCCATTTGACGGCTGCCGTGCGGTCTGCGTGTCCGGGGCGGGGTATGTCCTTGAACTGGCTGTAATCCGCCGAGCGGGTGTTGCCGTTGCGGAAGACGATGGCCAGGGGGGCGCCGGTGGTGAAACCTTCGTAGACTCCGCTCAGTATCTCGGGAGTGTCCGCCTCGATGCGGGGAGTGGTGCCGCAGGCTCCGCTCTTGCGGCGGAGGATGTCGTCAGTGAAGTCTTCCTGCGAAAGCCTGATGCCCGGGGTGACTCCGTCAAGGACAACGCCTATGGCTTCTCCGTGGGATTCTCCGAAAATCGATACTCTGAAAATTCTGCCGAACGTGTTCATATCGTTACTTTGTATAGTTGTCAAACAAATTCAGGAAAGTGGGGAAAGACTTGGCCACGCAGTCCGTGTCGTCGATTATGATGGGACCGTCTGCTGCCAGGGAGGCGACTTTGAGGGCCATCACCATACGGTGGTCGTGGCCTGAAGTATAGTTTCCTCCGTGAAGCAGCCTGCCTCCGGCCAGCCTCGACGACAGCGAATGGCCTTCGACCAGCAGGGTGTCTTCATCGATTACGGCGGTCACTCCCATCTGGTGCAGCATAGCGAGGATAGCCTTGGCGCGGTCGCTCTCCTTGCCTGCGAGGCGGCCTGTGCCGCTGATGGCGGAAGTGCCTTCGCAGAACGCGGCCAGCACGGCAAGGATCGGGAAGATGTCCGGACAGTCGTTGGCGTCGGCCTCGAAAGCTGAAAGAGGAGCCTTCTGGACGTGTACGGTGCCTTTGCCGGGGCCTTCTTCCTCCTGCCATACCATTGCTCCCGCGACGGCGATGTGTTCGAGGATGCGGCGGTCGGCCTGGAGCGACTCAAGGTCAAGCCCTTCGAGCTTTGCACGGCCGAAGACTGCGCCTGCGACAAGGAAGTTCGCGGCTGAGCTCCAGTCGCCTTCTATGCGGAAGTCGGCAGCCTTGTAGCGCTGACGGCCCTTGATGGTGAAGCAGAGCTTTCCGTCGCCGGCTTCGCTGTCTATTTCGATGCCGAAATGCCTGAGCACATCGACCGTCATAAGCAGGTAGGGCACGCTGCGCGGGTCGCGCACGTGAATTATCGAGTCGCCGTCGAGCAGCGGAAGGGCTGCCAGCAGGCCCGAAATGATCTGGGAGCCGTCCTTGCCGGAGATGCTTGATTCCGCAGGAGCGAGGGGGCTGGTGATGGTCAGCGGCACCGAAATGGCAGTCCCGGCAGCCTCCGATGCGTTCTGCAGCACCGCTCCGAAGGCGTCCATAGCCTCGGCTGCGCCTTTGAGCGGCCGTCCGACAAGGGTCTTTTCGCCGGTGACTGTGACCGCCTTGCAGTTGAGGGCGGCCAGCAGCGGAAGGGTCATCCTTGTCAGGAAGCCCGACTCTCCTGAATGCACACTGTCGAGCTGCAGGATTCCGGGTTTTGCCGCAATGCCTTTTATGGTGAGAGTGTCGCCAGTCTTTTCTATGGTTGCGCCAAGTGCCTTGGCAAGAGCTATCGCGCTCTCGTTGTCCCCGCAGGGCGAGTAGCCCTCGAGACGGGACTCTCCTTCGGCCAGGGCTGCGGCTATGATGGCCCGCTGGGCAAAGCTCTTCGAGCAGGGAATGCTGAAAGGTGCGCTTCCGGCGGTGAAATGCCTTCCTCCGTAGAGCGCTTCGGCCATATCTCTGAATGCCCACTGCCCGGGTGCGGCGGCTTCCTCTTCGGTGAAGGCGCAGTATGTGTAGGGGGCGCCTTTCACGAGGCATTCCAGCCTGGTCTGCCTTCCGGCCTCACCCATACAGAATGCCAGCAGCGAGCCGGGGTCAGCATCTTCGTAAAGCTCCATCACCCTGCTGCAGTCGTCTGCATCGGCGGCAGTGGTGACTATCTT
Organism: Bacteroidales bacterium; assembly: GCA_017650285.1. Classification (GTDB taxonomy): domain Bacteria; phylum Bacteroidota; class Bacteroidia; order Bacteroidales; family UBA932; genus Equibacterium. The sequence continues at coordinate 439 of JAGCFF010000076.1, read as the reverse complement.
GGCGATGTCGCCGCCCTCGCTGAAGCAGCGCGCGGTGACGGCCTTGAGTGTGTCTCCTGAGGGCGTTCCTCCAAAATCGTGGAAGGAACGGATGTATGTCGTGCCGCATTCGGCGGCATAGTTTCCTATCTTTTCTGCGAGGGATGCCGGGGCTTCGATCTCCAGGTCGACATACCTGGCACCGGAGCGGATGGCTGCTTCGAGCCTCCTGGCAGCCTCTGCCTCGGAACCGCACTCTGCCACGCGGCAGGTCGCCACCAGCGGGATGTCTGTCTCTGCGAAGAGGGTTTCCGTGTCGTCGATGCTCAGCCGGCAGCGGTCAAGGCGTATTTCGGCCATCTCCAGCCCTTCGGCCAGAGCCTGCCTGATACCGTTCAGGTCTTTGCCTTGTATGCTGACACAAATCATAGTCTGGCAATTGCTTCGGCAACCGTCAAAT
>JAGCFF010000075.1 GCA_017650285.1 Bacteroidales bacterium | reverse complement strand
AGGACGCTGATTCAGCGCCCTCTTTTTTTGTGGAGTAATTCCAACCCCACCGCTTCGCGGAGCCCCTCAAAGGGCATATGCGCCTTGTTAAATAATCAGACTATTTCTTAATTTTGTGCATATTATTCCGTATAAGCATTAAAATTTACAGAAATGAATAAGGTTCAAGTAGTTCTTTTGTCTGTCGTGGCCATCGTGCTGGCGGCTTGTTCCCCGAAGATTACAGATACCGTCAAGGTTGAGGGCGGAATGCTTCGCGGCGTTCTCACCGACAATCCCGATGTGATGGTTTTCAAAGGCGTGCCCTATGCCGCCGCACCTGTGGGTGATCTCCGCTGGGCTCTTCCCCAGCCCGTGATTCCCTGGGAAGGTGTCAAAGTCGCCGATACTTTCGGCGCTCCTTCAGTGCAGCGCGGCCGTCAGGCAGGTTCTTTCTACTATAAGGAGTTTCAGCTGGAACCCCTTCCTCCGACAAGCGAGGACTGCCTCTTCCTAAATATATGGGCTCCGGCACGTACGGTCGGGCATACCAGCGCCAAACTGCCTGTGGCAATGTGGATACACGGCGGCGCCTATTCTGGCGGCTGCGGCAACGATGCGGCATTTGACGGAGAGGCCTGGGCCACTCGCGGCGTCATCCTTGTGACCATCAACTACAGGCTTGGACAGCTCGGCTTTTTCTCACACCCCGAACTGACTGCCGAGAACGGCTATGGCGGATCGGGCAACCAGGGCATCTACGACCAGCTGGCTGCTATCAAGTGGATATACAACAACATCGAGGCATTCGGCGGCGATCCCGCCCAGATCACCATTATGGGGCAGAGCGCGGGAGCCGGCAGCGTCAAGAGCCTTGTCGCTTCGCCTCTCACCAAAGGTCTCGTAAGCAAGGCTATCATCCAGAGCGGCGGCGGCCTCGGAGAATTCCTCAGCGGAGGCAATTCCAGCACTCCCCTGAGCAGTTATGACGAGCGCGGCAAGCAGATGATGGATGCTGCTGGCCTGTATACTCTCGCAGATATGCGCAAGGCATCTCTCGAAGATCTCGCTAAAGTGCGTTCAGGAATGGGAGGAACCCATCCCGACGGATACCTGATCCCTACAAGTTTCGACGAGGCAGCCTATGCCGGCCAGCTTCTGGACATTCCCTATATGATAGGAAGCAACGGTGACGATATGGGCGATATGCGTGGCGCAATCAGTGCATTCTGCGCGCTGCGCTCCACTCAGAGCAAGGTTCCTGCATATCACTACTTCTTCGACCGCAAACTCCCCGGAGATGATTCAGGAGCTTTCCATTCAGCAGAGTTGTGGTATATGTTCCATACTCTTGGCCGCAGCTGGCGTCCTATGACTGAGCACGATTATGAGCTTAGCGACAAGATGATGGATTACTGGACCAACTTCGTGAAGTACGGCAATCCCAATGGCAAGGGGGAAGCCGGACCCTGGAGGAATTCAACATCCGACGATCCTTACATCGAGGAGCTGAAATAGTCTACATCGCAGTGAAACGGACGCTGGCGGAATGCCCGTTGGCGTCTATCAGGGTGAGGCTGTGGGGGCCGTGCTCAGGGATGATCTTGATTTTGTGTTCGCCGTGTGATGTCTCGCCCAGATACGTTCCGTCAAGGTGCCAGTATATGGTGGCCTGCGGGTCGCTGTGGGCTGCAGAGCAGACAACGCCCTGGCTGCGTGCGTCAAGTGCGACAGGGGCAGCCACCTGCATTCCTTCCTGAGGATAGATGATCTCTATGACTCCTGAAGCCCTCGAGCCGGTATAATTCGGATGGTAGGGCGGCAGGGGATGATAGTCGCTGTGACTCTTCATATAGTACCATTCCTGTGCAGGTGACAGCACGAAGCGGGATACGTTCAGTATCTCGGCTACCGGCCAGCAGTCGCTGTCCACCTGATATTTTTCGTCAGGACTGAGATGGACGAGTTTGTGGTAAGGGCAGGGAACAGGCCTCTGGGGAGCATTGGGAGCCAGGATCGCAAGCGTGCCGTCGGCTTCGCAGAGCTCCGTCGCCGGATGTCCGCTCAAAGTGCAGCAGATGACCTCCTCGAGGGAATCGTCCGGTTGCGCGAACCAGCCGGTGGACGGCAGCAGACCGAAAAGGTCGAACATCAGGGGGGCGGCGTATCCCACTCCAGTGAGCAGCGGACGGCCCTCACCGTTGCAGTTGCCTACCCATACGGCCACCACAAAATCGGGTGTGGCTCCTACCGCCCAGGCATCTCTGTTGCCATAGCTCGTGCCTGTTTTCCAGGCAATCTGGCGGCTTGCGTGGAAGGTGTGCCAGTCGCCTTCCTCTTCAGGACGGTTGACCTCCGTAAGGGTGTCGAAAGTGCACCAGATGGCGCCGCGAGACAGCGGGCTGGCTTTCGCGGCCTGGAGGTCCTGCAGCGACTTGGCCATTGTGGCATAGGCGCCGGCCAGGTCCCAGAGCTTGATCTCTGCACCGCCCAGGATGAGCGACAGTCCATAGGTATCGGCCCCGCGGGTTATAGTGGAGAATCCGGCTTGCTGCAGCAGCCTTATGAATTTCTCGACACCATATTCGTGCAGCATCCTGACAGAAGGAACGTTGAGGGAGCGCCTTATGACATCCGCAGCCGGTACCGCACCGTCGAAGGTATGGTTGAAGTTGCTGGGCGTGAAATCTTTATAGTGAAATGGAATGTCTGATACCAGCATCTGTGGCAGGATGAGTCCCTCGTCGAGCATACCGGCGTAGAGCAGGGGCTTCAGGGTGCTGCCGCTGCTGCGTGGAGCCTGGACCACGTCGACATTGTCCCCGTGGGTTCCGGAGTCGTGCCCTATGTTGCCGCAGTATGCCAGCGGTCTGCCGCTGTGCACGTCGATGATCACCGCGGCCGCATTATATACTTCGTTGGTGGCGAAAACTTCTCCGTGGCGCTGCAGCACGGCCTCGGCACGCTGCTGCAACGAGAAGTCTATGTCGCTTTCAATGCGTGTGTCGCCGAGAGCCTTGCGCTGCGTCTCAAGATAGTGGTATGCGAGTTCGGGAAGCGGATGCGGCTTGTCGGGCAGAGGTTCGTCCTTGGCAAGTTCGCAGGTGAGGGAATCTATATCTCCCGATGCGCAAAGCTGGTCGAGCAGGAAGTTGCGTTTGGCAAGCAGTGCGTCGCGGCTTCTGCCCGGATGTATGAGAGCCGGTGCATTCGGTAGAACGGCCAGAGTAGCGCTCTCTGCCCAGGAAAGCTGGTCGGCAGGCATACCGAAGTAGCGCCAGGCAGCAGCCTCGATACCGACTACATTGCCTCCGAACGGTGCATTCGATGCATACAGCGCGAGGATGTCCTTTTTGCTCGTATACAGCTCCAGCCTGAGCGCGAGAACCATCTCCAGCAGTTTCTCGACAATTGTACGGGGTGGATTGCCACGGCTCAGCCTTATCGTCTGCATCGTAATGGTGCTTCCGCCGCTGCGGACTTCGCCGCTGCTCAGGTTGAGCTTCAGTGCCCTTGCCAGGGCCAGGGGGTCGACACCCGGATGCCGCCAGAATCGTTTGTCCTCAAAACGGACTACAGCTCGCGCAAACTTCTCCGGAACCGTGTCAGCGGCAGGGAACCTCCATTGTCCGTCTGCGGCGATACGGGCGCTCAGCAGACGTCCGTCACTGCTCTCCAGCACAGCGCTGACCGGATTGTCGAAAAGCTGACGGGGCTTCAGCAGAAGTGCCAGCAGGGCGACAACTGCAACGATGCCGAGAAGTATGTGAATATTCTTGCGCAATGACAATGATTTTTTCCCTACATTAGTATACCTAAACAAAATTATACAAAATAATATAGTCGATATGAAAAAGATTTTCATTGCACTGAGTCTTGTCCTGGTATCTGTATTACTGGTGTCCTGTGCAGGCAAAGCCGACTGTGTGGCAGACATCTCGAAAGAGATAAGGGTAGACGACCCCGTGACGGTCCGTCTGTTCGATGCGTATGTCCTGACGGACAGCGACCAGGCCGTGCAGGCAGCCCGGAAGGCAATCTCCATAACACCCAAGGTCGATTTCAATGTCCAGATAGTTGACAACCATACTCTCTGTATCGTCCCTGCGGAGCCGCTGGAGTACAATACCACATACAAGGTGACTGCCGACTTCGGCTCTATCGCAGGTATGCCGGCAGGCAGGAGAAGCTTCGAAGTGAAGACTCTCGCGCCGGTGCTTCTGTTCGACTACAGCAAGCTTACCTGCTATTCCGGCATCGAGGACCGCTATCATATCGACCTTGAAATAACCTCCCCGGAAGCGCTTGACGGCAAGTACCTCGAGAACGGATTCTCAGTGAAAGGGGCCGGCGCCAAGCTGACGTGGGTGCATTCGGAAGACGGCCGTGCCCATACCGTGACCGTCGGTGACATCCAGGCCACGGACAAGAAGGGCAAGGTTGAACTTGTCCACAACTGGCCCAAATACGCTGCCGAAGGCTCGCGCAGCTTCTCGGTGCCTGTCAAGGGCGTCTTCGAGGTTGTAGACAGCGAAGTAAAGTCAGATCCCTACAGCGTGGAGCTAGCCTTCTCGGCATCCCTAGATACGAAGCAGGATTTCAGCAGCCTGGTGTCTATGCCAGGCGCAGGCCGTCTCTCCTTCATAGCGGTGGAGAATGTGCTCAGGATAATCCCCGGCATACAGGTCGAGGACCGTCAGTTCATTTCGGTGAGCAAAGGCATACTCAGCGAGAAGGGCAGCAAACTGGATGCTGACTTCGAGAGTTGGCTTGAAATTCCGAGCGGCGAGCCTATGGTCAAATTCCTCTCTCGCGGCGTAGTGATTCCTTCTTCAGGCGATATGAACATTCCGTTCCAGGCCATCAATTACAGCAAGGTGAGGGTACGCGTAAAGCAGATATACGAGAACAACGTGCTGCAGTTCCTGCAGGGCAACAGACTCGGCGACACCTGGAGCTACACTGAAAACGTGGCGCGCGTGGTGCTCGACACCACCCTTGTCCTCGGAGAGGCCAATTCAGCCCGTCTGCGCAACCTCAGCACCTATGGCCTTCACGTGGCAGACCTGGTAAGGGTGCAGCGGGGCGCGATTTACAGGATAGAGATACGCGGCGTCGACCCTCTCAAGGAGTTCGGCGACGACCACTATGAGAGCGACTACTATTTCGGAAGCTATAACGATTACTCCAACCGTGCGCGCAACCTGCTCGTTTCCGACCTGGCCGTAATTGGCAAAGGTTCCGAAAAGGGAGAGTACAATGTCTTCGTGACGGACATCCGCACCGCACAGCCGGTTTCTGGCGCCAAGGTGACGCTGTACAACTCTGTCAACCAGGTGATAGGAGAGGGCACTACCGGCTCGGGAGGCCGTTTCACCTGCTCGGTCAAGGATGACCAGGTGCTGACGGCCGTGATCACTAAGGGCGAAGACAAGAGCTATCTCTCGATGGCTGCCGGCAGTTCTATCTCGATGAGCGGATTCGATGTGGACGGCAACGCTTCGCGCAAGGGCCAGAAAGGCTACATATTCGGAGAACGCGGTGTATGGCGTCCCGGTGACGACATCCACCTCACTTTCATATCTATGCTGGACGACGGCGTGCTCCCTGCAGGCCATCCCGTGACCGCAGCCCTCAGCAATCCCCAGGGCCAGGTAATAAGCACCCTGGTGAACAACACCGGCTACGACGGTATGTACAGCTTTACTTTCACTACGCCTGCTGACGCACCTACGGGCAACTGGGAGGTAGCCGTGACAGCCGGCGGCATCACCTGGTACAAGACTGTCAAGATAGAGACCGTAAAACCCAACAATATCGTCATAGACCTGCAGCTCAACGACAAGCCTGTCCTTGAAGGCAGGGACATCCGCGGCGACATAGATGCCCGCTGGCTCGTAGGCCATCCGGCAGTGGATCTGGAAACCCGCGTCGACGTGGCGCTGAGCAGAGGCAAGACCGCCTTCGACAGCTACAAGGATTATGTGTTCGAGGATCTCTCGCGCAGTTTCTCATCGCAGGAGATTGAAATCTTCGAGGGAAAGACAAATGACAGCGGCCACACATCGTTCCGTGCGGCCCTCACTGCCGACAATGACGTGCCGGGTATGATAACTGCCACATTCACCTCCCGCGTGTTCGAGAAGAGCGGCGACTTCAGCATCGACCGCTACACCACGACCCTTTCTCCATATGACACATATATCGGACTGTCCGTTCCCGAGAAGGAAGACGAGTGGGGAGAGAGCTATCTCGACAAAGCCCGCAGTCATACCTTGCGCCTTGTGGCCGTGGATGGTAAGGGCAATCCTGTCAATGGCGCCGTCAAGGTGAACGTGGAAGTCTACAAGATGGGCTGGAGCTGGTGGTGGAGTTCGTCATCCGACGGCCTTGCTTCCTATGCGAGAGATTCTTACAACCAGCCCAGCAATGAGTTCTCTGTTACACTGAACGGAGGAACAGGTGAGTTCAAGATGGACTTCACGGGAGAGGACAGCGGCTTCTGGTTCATAAGGGTTACCGATGCCAGGGGCGGTCATGCGACATCGGCCGTGACGATGGTCCGCAACAGCTATGAGTCGGCCGGCACCGGCAGCTCGGACGCTGCGATACGCCTGGCGATGTCCCTGAACAAGGAGCGTTTCAATGTCGGAGAAACTGCCCAGCTGAGCATTCCTTCGGCTAGCGGAGCTCGCGCGCTCGTGTCCATAGAGAAAGGTCAGCGCGTCCTCAAGAGTTTCTGGGTTGAATGCAAGGGCGAAAAGACTGACATCGCCATCCCGATCGAAGCGGGTATGGCTCCCAACGTCTACGCGGCTGTCACATTGATCCAGCCTTACAACAATACTGAGAACGACGCTCCCATCCGCCTGTTCGGCGTGCAGCGCATCCTTGTCGAGGAACCTGCCACACACCTGCATCCGGTCATCGACATCGCGTCTGAAGTCCAGCCGGAGAAGGAAGTTTCCTTTACCGTGAAAGAGCAGGACGGACGTCCTATGAGCTACGTCGTGGCCCTGGTCGACGAGGGCCTGCTCAGCCTCACCAGGTTCAAGACTCCTGACCCCTGGAAGAGTTTCTACGCTACAGAAGCCCTGGGAGTCCGCACCTGGGACCTCTACGATCTGATACTCGGAGCCTATGGAGCCAGGATGGAACAGCTCTTCGCAATCGGCGGTGACGCTGAAGGAGACGTGGCCATCACGCCCAACAGCAAGGCTGACCGCTTCAAACCGGTTTCGCTCTTCATAGGACCTTTCACCGTCAAGGCGAAAGGCACCGGCAGGCATACCGTCAAGCTGCCTCAGTACATCGGCAATATGCGTGTCATGGTCATCGCTACCGACGGAGCTGCAATGGGATCTGCCGACAAGAGCGTCCTGGTGACGAAACCCGTTATGGTCAAGGCCACCCTGCCGAGGGTTATCGGCACCGATGAGGAGGTCGTACTTCCCGTTACGGTATTTGCCAACAAGGACGGAGTCGGCACCGTGACAGTCGAACTGAAGGCCGACGGAGCGCTTTCAGTCGCCGGCAGCAATACTGCCACCGTAAACCTGCCGAAGGCCGGCGAAGCGCTTGCCTACTTCACCCTGAAGGCTGATGCGGCCACCGGCATCGGTACGATCCACACCGTGGCAAAGGGCGCGGGTGACAGCTCTGCCGAAGACCTTGAAATAGATGTGCGCGACCCCAATCCTCTCTCTACCAATTCCAAGGTGCAGCTGGTCGAGGGCGGCAAGACAGTGAAGATTCCTTTCGCCCTTGCCGGACGTCCCGGAACCTGCTTCGTGGCTGTCGAGGCATCAACCATACCTCCGGTCGACCTGGACTACCGTCTTTCATATCTGACGACCTATCCTCACGGCTGTCTGGAACAGACTGTGTCTGCCGCGTTCCCGCAGCTCTATCTGGGCGATCTGGTGGACCTCGAGAGCAGGGAAATCAACTCTACCGCAGATAATGTGAAGGCTGCCCTGAACAGGCTCAGTTCCTTCGCCATATCTTCAGGCGGTATGACGACCTGGCCCGGAACTTCTTCATATGCCGGCGCGAATGTATGGGCAACCGTCTACGCCACCCACTTTATGGTCGAGGCGCAGAAGGCCGGTTACGCAGTTCCTGCCGCACTTCGCAAATCCAATCTGTCCTACCTGCGTACTGTGGCTTCCAGCGGCAGCTACAATGCGGAGTCCCGTGCCTACGCCCTGTATGTGCTCGCTCTTGCCGGATCTGCTGACAGGGGCGGAATGAACAGGCTTCGTGAGGACCTCGCCAAGTTGCCTGAATCCTGCAGGCTGCTGCTCTCGGGAGCTTATGCGCTTGACGGCAAGAAGGACGTGGCGCGCCAGATCCTTCAGGGAACCAAGGCCGGCAGCGAAGCCAGCAACCTGTTCTCCGACAATTATGACAGCGAAGAGCGCGAGCAGGCAATAGCATCTATGGTCTATAACGCGATAGGAGACAAGACTGCTGCCTTCCAGTGCATCGAGAAGCTCTCGGGCTGGCTCAACGACCGTGGCCACTTTATGAGCACCCAGAGCACTGCCTGGGCATTGCGTGCCGTGGCGGACTATATGAAGAACAACTCCGTAGACGGACTGAATGCAAACTTCCGTACTGCTTACGGCGGAACGACCCTGAAGACATCCAAGGCTATAGCCCAAGGTTCGCTCGATCCCGGAGTAGGCAGTTCACTCGACGTCGAGGTGACCAACAACTCGAAGGCTCCCGTATATGTTGTCCTGAGTTCTACAGGTATTCCGGAGAAAGGCCAGGAACTCGCCCGTGCCGACGGAATGCAGCTTACCGTTACATACTCGCTGCCTGACGGTACGAGGGTGGATCCGTCAGCCCTGCCGCAGGGTACGGATTTCATCGTCAATGCAACCGTGACCAATACAAGTGCGACTACGGACTATACGAACGTCGCCCTGACCCAGATTTTCCCTTCAGGCTGGGAAATCCACGCAGAGCGTACCGATGCTATGTATCAGGACTTCCGCGATGACCGCGTTTACTCTTACATCAATCTCAGAAGGGGCACGAGCGTCGTGGTCAGCACAAGGCTGACGGCAACCTACAAAGGACGCTTCTACCTCCCGTCCACCGTCTGCGAGGCGATGTATGACGCAAGGATAGGTGCATCCGTTCCCGGAGGGTGGTGCGAAGTTCAGTAGCAAGGACTGAAACCGGTATCAGAGTGTCGGCTTGACCGGGACTATGGTGCCGTCGGAGTTGAAATACATCGGGTCGATGCAGATTTCGCGGTTGTAGCCTCCGGACAGTCCCATCTTGATGCCTTCCGGACGGGTGAAACGGTGGTATACCATATACCACCTGTCGGTGCCCGGTATGTTCAGGACTGAATTGTGCCCTGTTCCGAAGATCTGAAGTGAAGGGTCCTGCTGGAGAATGACCTGCTCCTCCACCTTTGCCGGCTTTCCGTTCCGGATGAATTCGGTGGGGGAGTCCGAGATCAGGTACCTGATGCAGTAGCGTGCGGAGCGCGTGATGTTTTCCGACCACATAAAGTAGTACAGGCCGTTGCGCTCGAAGACATAGGTGCCTTCAAGGTAATGGTATTCACCGATCCTTGAGCGGGGTATGAGTTCGTGCATCGTTCCGGGGACGAGCGATATCATATCGTCCGCAAGTTCTGCCATCCACAGATAGGAATTGCCCCAGTAGAGGTAAAACTTGCCGGTCGCGGGGTCATGGAAGACGTCAGGGTCGATGACCTGGTTGGGGGCTCCGATCTCCTCCTGGGCTAACATCGGATGCCCGAGGGCGTCGCGGTACGGCCCCTCCGGCCTGTCAGCCACAGCCACGCCTACGCTCTTGTTGGCCACGAAATAATAGTAGTACTTATAGCCGTCCCCAACCTTCTTCTCTATGATGCAGGGGGCCCAGGCGTATTCCTTGCCCCAGTTCAGGTCCTGGAGGTCGAGGATGACGCCTTCGTCCTTCCAGTTCACCAGGTCTTCGGAACTGAAGCATTTGAAATCGTGGTTGTGCCAGCCGAAAGCGCCGTCGGTGGTGGGGTATATGTAGTATTTGCCGGTCTGCTCGCTGTACAGTACTTCGGGGTCTGCGTGCAGTCCGGGGAAGACCGGATTGTGGACAGAAGGGGCGAGGTGTGCGGGCTCTGCGGCATCGCTCCAGGCCTGCAGCCTGTTGTACTCGGCTTCGGTGATGCGCAGGAACGACCCTTTGTCCGGTCCGTAAACTCCTTCCAGATATTGGGGACGTCTCATTTGGGTAAAAGCATCGTCGGCGGTGCAGATGCGGTATCTTCCAGTGGCTCCGCCGTCCGGGTCGACGTAACCCACCTGCCAGCCGGGCGTCCCTGCGAGACGGAAGGCGGCGGGACCCTCTACTGCCTTGTCACCCTCTGGAGTGAATTCGGCAGGTTGAGTCCAGGGACCGGTCAGGGATTTCGACTTCGACACAAGTATTCCGTGGCTTCCAGTCTCTTTCTGGAACAGGATGGTGAAGCTGCCTTCAGGATCGGGATAGATGCCGGCATCCTTGATGCCGAAGCCCCAGTCCGCAAGCTGTCTGGGCCTTGACCAGCGCGACATATTCAAGTTGGCGTGCACCCCGAACAGGCTCATATGGCCGTTCCTTGAAGACCTTATCATAGGAAAATAAACCAGATAGCCTCCTTTCGATCCGTAAGAGTCGTCCCAGATGATTCCCGGATCGCCGGCAATGCTGTTTCTGGGCATATTGAGCGTGGTGACACGGGTCCAGTCGAGAAGGTCGTCACTCCTGAAGATCAATATCCTGGAATCTCCGGAGCGGGCTGCCATCAGGAACCCGCCGTCCTGAGCCCTGCACAGGAAAGGAGCGTTGCCCTGGACGATATCGGCGGCGTCATCGGGAAAGATCGAGTCGCCGCACAGCAGGTCGTGGAAGTGAATGCCGTCCTGCGACATCGCATAGGCAGTCCATCCGCCGTGGGCGGATTCGTGGCAATACAGATAGCCGTAGGTTTCGTCGTCAGACAGTTCGGGATTGCCGGGGAGGGATTGCGCAAGGATCAGCGGGCCTGCTGCAATCAGTAGGAGGGTCAGGATGATGCGTTTCATATCCAAATATAGTAAACTTTGGCGTTATCCCGCTAGTAGTACTGGTACCTGCTTCTGAACTTGATGATGAAGAAACCCGTCAGCAGGACGGCGACAGCCTCGGCCACCAGCACGGCAAGCCATATTCCCTGTATGCCAAGCACTTTGGGCAGGAGCAGCACTGCACCCACTTCGCAGACCATCGTGCGGAAGAAGGCTATTCCGGCTGATACAGGAGCATTGCCGAGGGCGGTGAAAAGCGAGCCGCCGAAGATGTTGAATCCACAGATCAGGAAGGAGATGCTGTATATGCGGAAAGCTCCTGCGGTAAGGTCCAGGAGACTCTGGTCATAGCCTACGAAAACCCTTGCAAGCGGGTAGGGGAACAGCTCCGCAAGGGCAGTGACGATGACGGAGAACGTCCCGATCAGGATTGCGCTCTTGCGCAGCAGATTCTTGAGTTCAGGGTAGTTCTCGGCTCCGTAATGGTACCCGAAGAGCGGCGCGGTGCCTATGCCGTAACCTATGAAGCAGGATATGAAGACAAAACTTACATACATCAGCACGCCGTATGCGGCTACGCCGTCTTCGCCGATATATCGCATCAGCTGCCAGTTGTACAGTGTCATCACCAATGACATCGACACGTTGGAAAGGAGTTCCGAAGAACCGTTGGCAAGGGTCTGCAGCAACGCTTTCCTGTCGTGGGTGAACGGCGTCACCCTGAGCAGGCTTCCGTTGTTCCTCAGGAAATAGATGAGCGGCACTATGCCTCCTATGCACTGGCCGATGACGGTGGCCACGGCGGCTCCGACCACACCCCAGCGCAGCAGGCCGATGAACAGCGCATCCAGCACCATATTGGCTATGCCTGCTGCCAGAGTGATGTGGAATCCCATCTTTGGCCTCTCGGCCGTAACCAGGAAAGTCTGGAACTCGACCTGCAGCATCGCGATCGGAAGCACCGGGAACATTATCCTTCCGTATAGCAGAGACTGCGACAGCAGTTCTCCTTCGACTCCCATCCCGACCAGCAGCGGCTTCAGCAGCAGGAGTCCGGTGATGACCAGCAGGATGCCTGCGGTGATCGTCACCCACAGCAGCATCGAAAACACCTCGTTGGCCTTGCCGTCGTTCTTCTGCCCGAGAAGCCGCGAGATGATGGCGTTGCCGCCTGCGCCTATCATAAAGCCGAGCGTCTGCAGGATCATGAACACCGGCCAGATCAGGTTGACGGCGGCAAAAGGGATTTTACCTGCATAGTTCGACACGAACACCCCGTCCACCAGGCCGTACAGGGATGTGAATACCATCATCCCTATAGACGGCAGGGTAAACCTGATCAGTTTGCCGTATGTAAAGTGGTCGGAGAGGTGTATCTGTGACATAGGTGGCTGAATCAGGTCGCGAATATAGTTTATTTTAAAAGAAAAAGTCCTGTCTGCGGAGTTGCAGACAGGACTATATTCTTAAAAGGGTAAGACTATTTCACTGAAATTTCAGCGAGGGTCTTGGTGGGAGCGAGCACATTGTTGACTTTCCAGGTCTGAGCTTTCTTGAGGTTGTAAACGGCTTTGGCGCGTACATCCTTGATAGATGCGGCGAATGCCACAGTGTAGTTGCCGGCAGCGGCTTCCCACTGAGACTTGGCCTCATTGAAAGAAGCGAGAGAATAGTTGTCAACGGTCATAGTGAGGGTCTGGCTCTCACCGGGAGCGAGTTCCTTGGTCTTTGCGAATGCCTTGAGCTCGCAAGCGGGTTTGTCAAGACCACCTGCAGGAGCTACAACATAAAGCTGAACGGCTTCGCGGCCTGCAACCTTACCGGTGTTCTTCACGGTGATGGTAGCGGTGAATCCGTTTGCAGAAGCTTTGACTACGGGCTTGCTGTACTCGAAAGTAGTGTATGAAAGACCGAAGCCGAAAGGATAAGAAACTTCCATTCCTGCAGTCTCGAAGAAGCGGTAACCTACCCAGATACCTTCGTTATAGTCGGTATAATCAACGTCCTTGACGGGCTGGGGCTGCTGGTTGGCTCTGCCGAATGCGTTGGCAGGCTGAGCGTTGCGGGTATAGTTGTAAGGGAAGTTGAATGAAGACGGGCTGTCGAAGAAGTTCAGCGGGAAAGTGGTGGCAATCTTGCCTGAAGGGTTGGCCTTTCCGCAGAGAACGTCAGCGATAGATGCACCTGCTTCCATACCGGGCTGCCAAGCGAGAAGGATGGCGTCGGGCATATGTTTCCAAGATGCGGTCTCGATCACACCGCCGATGTTGAGAACTACGATGACTTTCTTGCCAGCCTCGTGGAAGCTGTTGCAGAGAGCCTCGATATTCTGACGCTCAGCTTCTGTAAGAGCCCAGTCGCCGGCAACGGCCTTGCGGTCAGAGCCTTCACCTGAGTTACGGCCGATAGTGATAACAGCCACGTCGCTGTTTGCAACTTCGCGGGTTACGTAAGCCTCGGGAACTTCCATCTCAGCGAGAGGAGCACGGCCCCACATTCCACCGCCGGCAGCGCCGCGCAGCTGAAGTGCGTTCTGGTAGTCTACATATTTGGCATAGAGGTTGGCGAGGTCGGCGTCAACTTTGAAACCGTCCATCTCGAGACCTTCCTTGAGGCTGCGGACATATTTCTTGTTGACAGCGCCTGAACCGGTACCGCCGGGGATCATATCGTATGAGGTCAGACCGAAGAGGGCTACGGTTTCTGTGCCTTTGAGAGGCAGGGCGCCGTTGTCATTCTTCAGAAGTACCATAGTCTGTGGAGCGGCTTTGCGTACGAGGGCCTCGTGAGCTGCAAGGTCAGGTTTGTTAGAGAACCTGTAGCCTGCGAAACGGGGAGTGCGTACGATGTACTCGAGCATATTGCGAACGTTGCGGTCGAGGTCGGCCTGAGAGATGACGCCGTCCTGAACGCCTTTGACGATGCGCTCGATTTCATTCTCGGCGCCGGGTTCCATAAGGTCGTTCTGGGCGATGACAGCCTTCACGGTACCTTCCTTGTTGCCCCAGTCAGTCATAACGATGCCGTCGAAGCCCCATTCGTCGCGGAGGACGGTGGTGAGCAGTTCGCGGTTCTGCTGGGTGAACTGGCCGTTCATCTGGTTGTAAGATGACATCACAGTCCAGGGCTTGCCTTCTTTCACTGCGATTTCGAAGTTCTTCAGGTAGATCTCGCGGAGAGCCCTCTGGCTGATGATGGCGTCGTTCATATTACGGTTGGTCTCCTGGTTGTTGGCCATATAGTGCTTGATTGAAGTACCGACGCCGTTGCTCTGGATACCGCGTACATATGCAGCAGCCATCTTTCCGCTTACCAGCGGGTCTTCAGAGAAGTACTCGAAGTTACGGCCGCAGAGAATGCTGCGGTGGATGTTCATACCAGGAGCGAGGAGAACGTCTACACCGTACTCTCTTACCTCATTGCCCATAGCTGTGGTCAGCTCCTCGACAAGGGCGATGTCCCAGCTTGAAGCCATTGATGTACCTACAGGGAATGCTGTGCAGTAGAAAGTCTCGGTAGTGCCTTCGCGGGTAGGGCTGATACGCAGTCCTGCAGGGCCGTCAGCCAGAACTGTGGCGGGAATGCCAAGACGGTCGATGGCGCGGGTGCGTCCTGCTGCACCTTGCACGAGAGAAGTGGTTCCGGAGGTTACGCCGTTCACGATGGCGGCACGGCTTCCTCCGACGAGGAGAGTGGCCTTTTCCTGCAAGGTCATGGCATTGAGCACTTCGTCAATGTTGTCCTTTGTCAGTTTGGGCTGAGCAAAAATGGTAGTAGCTGTCAGAAGGGCAGCTGCAAATAACATTATTTTCTTCATTGATGTGGAATTATAGATTTTTTTTCAATCTATAAAGGTATGTAATTAATATTTAAATTTGTATAAGAACCCTGTTTCTTTCTACTATGAAATACTTGAAATTCCTGTTCCTGGCCATAGCCGTCCTTGCTGCAATGGCCTCCTGCAACGCTCCTGCGCCCAAAATTGACAAATATGCAATAGACTGCACGCAGATCCGCGGCTTCAATTATACTCCGGCATATGTAGCCGAGCCCAGGCACCACATAGACACCTGGGTGAACTACGATCCTGAAGAGACTGCTTTCAATCTCGACCTTGCCCAGGGACTGAAGCTGAATATGGCCCGCGTGTTCGTCCCCTATCAGTGCTTCACAGAACTGGGCGACGAGCTGGCGCCCCGCCTGCAGGACTTCGCGCGTCAGTGCGACGAGCGCGGAATCGGTATGGTGCCTGTGGTCGGCAGTGGCCGCTGGACCAGGGACTCGACCCTGACTGGCCAGGCCCGCGAATGGGTGGAATACCTTGTGGCGGCGCTGAAGGATGAGCCCAACCTGATGATGTGGGACCTGATGAACGAGCCCGACCTCAACAGGCGGATGAAAGAGAGCAATTTCGAGAACTGCAAGCTTATGTACGGACTGTTCAAGGAGATGGACCCCGCCACTCCTCTGACCATCGGAATGGAGAAAGTTTCCTGTATGATAGAGATGGCCGACTATGCCGACATCCTGCAGTTCCACAACTATTCCGAGACGAGGGACGAGGTGCGCGACACCATCGCCAGGGCGCAGGCTTTTGCTGACAAGGTCGGCAAGAAGGTTTTCAACGGAGAAATGGGCTGCGTGGCCCGTGCCAATCCCTATGACGTGACTCTGGAGGAACATATGAAAGCCGGAATGGGCTGGTGCATCTGGGAGCTTATGATCGTTGAAAAAGGCTGGGGCACTGTCCACGGCGTCTTCTACGGCGACGGCACCGTGCGCGACCCGTCGATCCCGGCAGCCATTCTCGGCTATTTCCGCAACCGGGAGAATCCGTTCCCCGAGTTTCCTGACCGCGAAGACAAGATCGGCAGCGTGATCAGCCGCACCGAAGCCTGGAAGAAAGACGGAGGAAAAGACTGGGAAGAAGGCATTCGTATAGCCGAAGTCGGGGCCAATATGCTGGAATCGGCTCAGCTCGCTCCGATGCACGACGCCCCCAACGCCCAGGTCAACCGCGTCAGGAAGATCCACGACCTGAAAGAACTCAGAGCCCTGCTCGACAGGCAGTACGCACTGCTCAAGCCCTACAAGAAAGCACAGTAGCCGTCTTTGCGATTCATGGAACACCCTCGGCAAGCCGCTGTGTCACAGACCTGACTTGCGGCGACCTCCGTTCGCTGGCGCTCACTCCGACCCTCCCATTGTCTACTTCGTCATCGCTGCGCGATAACTCGTATCCAACGGGCCCCTCCCTCTTTACTTCCGAGGGCGGTAGTGTCGCCTGCAAGTCAGTCTGTTCGGGCGGCTTGCCGCTTCCTGACATCCCAGCTTTTTTGCTCATTTCCGCCAAAGTGTGTTAGGCTGAACCTTTCTGCAGGTATCTGCAGGGGCTGTGGCCCTTCCACACTGGCCTTAGAACGGGCACTGTGGAAGGACAACCAGCCGCCGACGCTTTCTTGGTCACATTATGCTTCCACACTTTGGCGGAATTTGGTGAGCGTACAAGGTCTGCCGCATTATAGCAGACCTTGTACATTTCGGATTCTGATCTCGTAAAGGATTTTGGTCAATTAACAAGGCGCATCAGCGCCGTGGCGGAGTGTGCGCAATGTCCGAAGGACACGAGCCACGAAGCCACCCGGGCGAAAGACGGGCGAAGCCCGGAAAGAGTCCGGCATATGCCCCTCGGCAGGGGCTCCGCGAGGCGGTAGCCGAGCGGTGGGGTTGTCGGGCATCCAAAACAAAAGCCGATGGCTTTCCATCGGCTTTTGTTTTGGGTGCCCAGTGGGACTCGAACCCACGACATTCAGAACCACAATCTGACGCTCTAACCAACTGAACTATGGGCACCATATGTGGGATACGGGCTCCGTATCCGGCGGCAAAGGTAATAATCTTTTCCGTTTTGGAAAAACAATTTTTATATTTGTCCGAATTTCCCGCAGAATTGATTTAAACAACAAATAATATCATATGGCAAGAGAAATAAAGTTCTCTCTGGTATACAGAGATATGTGGCAATCGTCCGGCAAATATACTGCCCGCGCCGACCAGCTCGAGGAGATAGCACCTGTAATCATCGATATGGGCTGCTTCGACCGAGTAGAGACCAACGGCGGTGCTTTCGAGCAGGTTCAGCTGCTCTACGGACAGAACCCCAACAAGGCCGTGAGGGCCTTCACAACCCCGCTCCACAAGGCAGGCATCCAGACTCATATGCTTGACCGCGGCCTCAACGCGCTCCGTATGTATCCTTGCCCGGTTGACGTGCGCAAGCTTATGTACAAGGTCAAACACGCACAGGGTGTCGACATCACCCGAATCTTCGACGGCCTTAACGACGCCAACAACATCATCCCTTCCATCAAATATGCGATCGAAGGCGGTATGATTCCCCAGGCATCCCTCTGCATCACTTATTCTCCCATCCATACCGTGGAGTATTACACTTCGCTGGCTGACAAGCTCATCGAGGCAGGTGCCCAGGAAATCGCCCTCAAGGATATGGCCGGTATCGGACGCCCCTGGTCACTCGGCCAGATCGTAGCCGGCATCAAGAAGAAACATCCCGAGATCCTGATCCAGTATCACGGCCACAGCGGCCCCGGTTTCTCCGTAGCATCTATGCTCGAAGTTGCTAAGGCCGGTTGCGACGTGCTGGACGTAGCCATCGAGCCGCTCTCTTGGGGTAAGATCCATCCCGATGTGATCACCATCAGGGCTATGCTCAAAGACGCCGGCTTCCTGGTCAAGGACATCAATATGAAAGCCTATATGGAAGCCCGCGCACTCACACAGAAGTTCATCGACGACTTCCTCGGATACTTCATCGAGCCCACCAACCATCACCTTACCTCACTGCTCGTAGGCTGCGGTCTCCCGGGCGGTATGATGGGTTCTATGATGGCTGACCTCAAGAGTGTGCATCCCGCAGTCAATATGTACCTGCGCAACAACGGAAAGCCCGAGGTTGCTCTCGACGACCTGGTTGTCAAGCTCTTCGACGAGGTTGAATATGTATGGCCGAAGGTCGGTTATCCGCCCCTCGTAACCCCGTTCAGCCAGTATGTGAAGAACATCGCCCTGATGAACATCATGGCAGAGGCTCAGGGCAAACCCCGCTACAGCCTGCTCACCGACAAGAGCATCTGGGGTATGATCCTCGGCCGCAGCGGTGTGCTTCCCGGCCCCGTTGCTCCCGAAATCAAGGAACTTGCCGAGAAACAGGGTATGGAATTCTTCACCGGCGATGTACAGGCTCTCTATCCGGACGATATGGACCAGTACCGCAAGGAAATGGCTGACAACGGATGGGAACTCGGAGAAGACGACGAAGAGCTCTTCGAGCTGGCAATGCACCCCACACAGTACCGCGACTACAAGAATGGTCTTGCCGCCGAGCGTTTCAACAAGGATCTCGAGGCCGCCAAGGCCAAGGCAGGCGCTCCTATAGTAGTGACCCGTCCTGTCGTAGAGGTTCCGAAGAACGATGCTCCCAAGTTCCAAGAAGATCATCCGAAGGCTCACGCCGTACAGGCTGAGGCCGAAGGTCAAGTCATCTGGGAATATGACGTTGTCGACAAGTCTATGGCACCGCGCGTAGGCAAGGCCGTGAAGGCCGGCGACGTGATCTGCCGTATCCAGACCCCTTACGCTCTCGAAGACGTGAAGGCTGCATACGCAGGCAAGATCGTTGCGGTTTATCCCAAACAGGGCGACAAGGTTGCCAAGAACGAGATCATCGCTTTCGTGGAGTAATTCCCGAATCGTATGTAAACAACAAAGGCTGCACGGAAATGCAGCCTTTGTTGTTTTATGGATGTTGCCTTTACAGGGCGGCAGTCACCTTGTATGTCTTGCCGGCTCTTGTGTCTAGGTCGTATTCGTAGACCTTCTGGAGTTCGGGCATCGCTGCTTCGTGGCCTTCGGCTACGAGGGGAGTCGCGATGTCGGCGCTCTCCATAAGCTTGTTGGGATTTGCGCCTGTGGCTTCGGTCAGTCCGTCACCCTTGAGGGGAACATATGAGCGGATGCGTACCTTTCCTCCTATGAGCGACTTGATGGAAGCCTCGGAGAGTTTGGCGCCGTCCCATTTGATGGCCACTTCGAAACCGCCGCGACCCTTGAGACCCTCAACGCTGCCTTTTGCCCAGGCATCAGGAAGTGCGGGCAGCAGATGCAGCGCACCGTCGTGACTCTGGAGCAGCATCTCGGCCACACCTGCGGTCAGACCGAAGTTGCCGTCGATCTGGAACGGGGGATGGGCGTCAAAGAGGTTGGGATAGGTCCTTCCGCTGGCACGGCCCCAGCCGTCACGCTGCTGGAGGGTGAGCATATTGTTGATGATCTTGAGCGCGTGGTTGCCGTCGAGCAGTCGGGCCCAGAGGTTGACTTTCCAGCCGATAGACCATCCGGTGGCCATATCGCCGCGGTAGATGAGGCTCTGCTTTGCCGCCTGGAACAGCTGGGGGTTCTTGTAGGGAGAAACCTGGTTGCCAGGGTACAGGCCGTAGAGGTGCGATACGTGGCGGTGCTCGTTCTTCGGGTCGTCAAGGTCTTCGAGCCATTCCTGAAGCTGTCCGTACTGTCCGATCTGCATAGGAGGAAGCTGAGCCATCGTTTTCTTGAGCAGGGCTATGTACTCAGTGTCTTCGGGATGGACCATTTCGGTGGCAGCGATGGAATTCGTGAATACATCGTGGAGCAGCTGTATATCCATCGTGCATCCTGCGACTATCATACTGCCCCAGCCCGGAGGCCCCTGTTCGGGAGAAGTGGAAGGAGCTGTGACGAGCCATCCATACTTGGGATGCGGGATCAGGTAGTCGATGTAGAAATCGGAGAGGCCCTTGAACAGTTCGTAGTTCTCGGCGATGAAACTCTCGTCGCCGCTGTAAAGATAGTGCTGCCAGAGCTGCTGGCTGAGCCAGGCTCCGCCCATCGGCCATACATAGTCTCCGAAGTCCACGGGGCCAGTGATGCGCCAGATGTCGGTGTTGTGGTGGACAACCCATCCGTCGCAGTCGTAAAGCGTCCTGGCGGTGCCGCGTCCGGTGACCGACAGATCCTTCACCATCTGTATCATAGGCTCTGAAGTCTCAACGAGGTTGGTGACTTCAGAAGGCCAGTAGTTCATCTCGGCGTTGATGTTCACGGTATATTTGCCGTCCCAGGGGGCCAGCAGGCTCTGGTTCCAGATGCCCTGGAGTCCGGCGGCCTGGCCACCGGGCTGCGAAGAGCAGATGAGCAGGTACCTTCCGTACTGGAACATCAGGGCTACGAGAGCCTGGTCGCCGCCTTCGTTGAACTTGCTCACGCGGATATGGGTCTGCTCGTCAGAGCCTTTGCCAAGGTCGAGCTTCACGCGGTCGAACTGCTTTGCGAACAGCTTGTAGCTGGCTTTGTATTCGCGGTTGAAATTCTGCTTCGAAGCCTTTTTCATCAAAGCTGCGCTGCGGGCCATCTCGTCGGCGCTGATGTCGTTGTAGTTGACGAAGTTCGTGGCAGCGGTAATGAATATGATGACGCTGTTTGCACCCTTGACCTCGATGCTGTCATTGTTGACGGTAACCTTTCCGCCCTTGGCTTTCACCCTGGTGCGGTTGGCGAAGCGTACCTTGCCGGGCACGCCTTCGTGGTCGGAAGTGGTTGCAGTCAGAAGCAGGTCCTTGCCTTCCGGGTAAACTGAATATTCCTTGAAAGGGGTTTCGTATCTTGCCTTGAAGCTCAGGGCTCCGCGTTTGCTGGCGGTAAGCTTCACATAGACTCCGTTGTTGCGGAAAGACGTGAAGTACTCCCTCGTATAGGTCACGTCTCCGACTTTGTAGCGCACCGTAGCCTTGGCTTTTTCGATGTCGAGGTCGCGGTAGTAGTCACTTGCCTGGTCGTGGCCTTCGAAGTCGAGCATCAGGCTGCCGATGGTCTGATAGGGCATTCCGTGAATGCCGGTCATGAAGTTTTCCTCAAGGAGCTGTGATGCAAGACGGCCTTCGCCTGCGAAGATGGCTTCACGGACGGCAGGCAGGGCTGCCAGAGCCTTGGGACTGTCGTTGCGGTGGGGACTTCCGCCCCAGATGGTTTCTTCATTGAGCTGGATCTGCTCGGTAGCGGTGCCTCCGAAAATCATGGCACCCATCTTGGAGTTGCCCAGCGGCAGGGCTTCAACCCAGATCTCAGCAGGCTGGGCGTACCACAGCTTGAGGTTGTCGTCTGCCATCGAGACTATGCTGCTGAGGCAGAACAGGCACAATACGGCCGATAAAAAGCGTTTCATAGTGTTAGTAGAGATAGTATTTTGAGGATGCCGCCCTGAAAGAGGCTTCATCCTTTCGCCAGTAATCCTTTATGTCGTCGAAACGGTAATTCTTGCGGAATGTCTCGCGGATGCGGTTGCTTCCGAGCACCTTGTCGAACATCGAGAATTTCGATGCGTCAGTGCTGTCCAGGGGTTTGTGGGAAGGGTAGAGACGGGCCACCACCTGCATCACGTGGAACTGGATCTCGGTGAGCCTTGCCGCGGCATAGTCCGTGAAGAAAATCTGCACTCCGCCGACGGTTTTGCCTGCCGAGGATCCGGAGGTGGGCTGGTAATAGGTCGGACGGAAACTTACGCCGGGAAGCTCAAGAGCATTCAGAGCGGCGGCAAACTTGTCGGCATCCGTGATCCAGGTCGCGCCGAAGCATTCGAAGGGAAGAGTGTAGCCGACGCCTATGTTGAGGTATCCTCCCAACTCACCGATGATACCGGATGCGGGATAGCAGAAAGCTGTCTGGGGGTGAGGGATGTTGGGGGAGGTGGGAACCCAGGGGAGACCGGTGTCCGGAAACGTCATGTCGCGCTCCCATCCTTCCATAGGCACGACGGTAAGCTTGCATTTCTTGGGGGTTTCCTTGCCGTTCTGGCCGCGGACCATCCCTTCTCCGTTCAGCATATATGCCAGTTCGCCGACGGTCAGTCCGTAGACATAGGGAATCTCGTACATACTTACGAACGAGAAGTATCCCGGCTCCACGAAACTGCCTTCGACCTTGCGGCCTCCCAGCGGATTGGGCCGGTCAAGCACTATCACCTCGATGCCGAGGTCGGCGCAGGCCTGCATCACAAGCCCAAGCGTGCTGATGAAGGTGTATGAGCGGCAGCCGTTGTCCTGTATGTCGTAGACCACGGCATCCAGACCCTGCAGCATCTTGGCCGTGGGCTTGCGTGTGCTTCCGTAGAGGGAGTAGATCGGCAGTCCGGTCTTCTTGTCCGTGCTCTGGGCCACATAGCCGCCGGCCTGTATGTCGCCGCGGACTCCGTGCTCGGGGCCGAAGAGGGCCACCAGTTTCACGTCAGGGGCCGAAAACAGTATGTCGACCGTGCTGTTGAGGTTGCGGTCGACACCGGTCGGATTGGTGACAAGTCCCACGCGCTTGCCCTGCAGTACGGAGAAGTTGCTTTCAACCAGCACTTCAAGGCCGGTCTTGACAACTGCCGAGGCATTGAGGGCGGCAGCGAGGCATATTATTATGGTGAAAAGTTTCTTCATCTCGTCAGTCTTTTTTCTGCCCGAACTCGGCAGGCAGCCTGTTCCTCACAAGGAAGGAGGCGACAATGCCCGGAACCGTGCATATGCACACCCAGACAAAGAAGAGCGTATATCCGATGCTGTCGGCTATCCATCCCGCCACCATTCCGGGAAGCATCATACCGAGGGCCATGAAACCTGTGCCGATGGCGTAATGGGCTGTCTTGTGCTCGCCTCTTGCTATGTATATAAGGAACATCGTGTAGGCTGTAAAGCCAAAACCGTACCCGAATTGTTCGAGGAAGACGAAGGATGATATCAAAGCCACGCTTTGGGTGCCGAACAGCGACATTATCACATAGACAAGGTCCGGCAGGTTGATGGCCAATGCCATCGGAATCAGCCACTTGCGGAAGCCGTTGCGGCTGATGACCATTCCGCTCAGCATACCTCCCAGCAGCAGGGCGATGACACCGAGGGTTCCGTAGATTCCGCCCACGGTGGCTGTGGCCAGTTCGAGGCCTCCGGCCTGGGCGCTGTCAAGCATAAAAGGCTGGGCGATCTTGACAAGCTGGCTTTCTCCCAGACGGTAGGTCAGCAGGAAGAAGAAGATCAGCCCCATATGGTCTTTCTTGAAGAAGGTGACGAAGGTCACTACGAATTCCTTCCAGATCGTCCTGGCCGAAATGTCGCTGCGAGGGGCGTCGCTCTCGGGCTTCGGAAGCACGAAACGGTGCCACAGCGTGAGTGCTATGAAGATGGCGGCCAGCAGGTAGAAGCTCAGGCTCCACGACAGCGCTATGTTGCCGTTCGCCTTGGGAAAGAGCTTTCCCTGCTCGATCCATCCCGCGAACATAACCAGCACTCCCTGGCCGAAAATCATCGCCACGCGGTAGAAGATGTTGCGGATGCCGGCGAAGAAACTCTGCCCGCCTTCGTCGAGGCCGTGCATATAGAAACCGTCGGCGGCTATGTCGTGGGTGGCGGAGGCGAAGGCCAGCAGCCAGAAGAACGCCAGCGTTATCTGCACGAAATGGGGGGCGGGGATGAAGAAGGCCACTCCGGCAAAGGCTGCGGCCATAAGGGTCTGCATCGTGTTGATCCACCATCTCTTGGTCTTGATGAGGTCGACGAACGGGCTCCACAGCGGCTTGATGACCCACGGCAGGTAAAGCCACGAAGTGTACAGCGCTATTTCAGTGTTGGACAGGCCGAGCTTCTTGTACATCACCACTGCGACGGTCATCACAGCGACGTAGGGAAGGCCCTCTGCGAAGTAGAGGGAGGGAATCCATTTCCAGCCTTTTGACAGTTTCATAGCATTAGCACAATCGGGTTACAAGTTAGTAAAAAAACGCTAGACTACAACCTCCATCAGTTCGTCCCATCGGGTGGTGAAACGTCTGGAAACGTGGGCACGGGTGGAATACTGGTCCATCTCGCCGTTTGATGCGACCCTCACTGTGGACCTGCCGTTGCTGAGGTTGATGCTGTCGATGACCTTCATCAGGCGGTCCTGCTTCTCGTGGTCCACGGTGTCGAAGAAGACTCCCTGCACCTTGTCGCTGTCCACCAGGTCGGTCACCATCACGCCAGCCTTCTTGTATCCGAAGCCCTTCTTGAATATGACTTTCAGGGCTTTCGAGGCAGCTTCCGTCAGTTCGAGGGTGCTGTTGGTGGCCACCTCGAAGCCTGTGGTGCGTATGCTGTAGTCCTGAGGCTTTTCATCCCTGTGGCGGTTGGTGAGGATGAAGACGTGCAGGACATAAGCCTTCATCTGCTGGGCGCGGAGCTTCTCGGCGACCTTCGTGGTGAAGGTGGCTACGGCGGCATCCAGCTGGCTAAGGTCCGTCATATCGTGGGCGAAGGAGCGGGACACGCATATGCTCTGCCTGTCGCGGGGCACGTCATCGAAGCGGATGCAGGGCTCGCCGTGCAGTTCCAGCCAGGTCTTCACTCCGGTGATGCTCATCATACGGCTCACTTCGCTGCGCGGAAGGCTGGCGAAGTCCCACGCCGTTTCGACGCCCAGGGACTCCAGCTTGCGGCGGTACTTGCGGCCGACGCCCCAGACGTCTCCCACCGGGAACTTCCGCAGGACCTTTTCGATGTCCTGGGGCCGGTACATCAGGCAGCAGCCGCGCAGTTTGGGATACTGCTTGCACAGCTTGCTGGCAATCTTGGCAAGGGTCTTCGTCGGGGCGATGCCTATGCTGACGGGGATGCCGGTATCCCTGCGGATGCGTGCCGACAGGTCACAGCCCTTCTGCTGAAGGCCTTCCAGCGGCAGACCTTCAAGGTCGAGGAAAGCTTCGTCTATGGAGTACACCTCTATCGCCGGTACGGTCTCCTTGAGGATGGAAATCACCCGGTTGCTCATATCTCCGTAAAGCTGGTAGTTCGACGAGAAGACGGTCACTCCGTTTTTCTCTATCACGTCCTTCGCCTGGAAGAGGGGAGTTCCCATCTTGATGCCGAGGGCCTTGGCCTCGTTGCTGCGCGCTATGATGCAGCCATCGTTGTTTGACAGTACGACCACGGGCCTGCCGTTCAGGTCAGGACGGAAAACCCTTTCGCAGCTCGCGAAAAAATTGTTGCAGTCGCACAGGCCAACCATAACTCGGTAAACTACATTTTCTTGATGAGATATTTCACGACGCCCCAGATCGCGAACTGGTTGTTCTCGTCGACCCGGATGGGCTGGAATTCCTTGTTGGCAGGCATCAGCAGGGCATAGTCGCCCATGCTCTTGTATTTCTTGAGGGTGAACTCCCCGTCCACGAAGCAGACGGCGAGACATCCGTCGTATGGCTCGGCGCTCTTGTCTATTATAAGCAGGTCCCCGTCATCCACTCCGTCCTCGATCATCGACAGCCCGCGTACACGGGCGAAGAATGTCGCTGCAGGATTATGCACAAGAACCTTGTTGAGGTCCAGTGCCACGTCCATGAAATCTTCGGCAGGAGAGGGGAACCCGGCGTTTATGAGGGCAATCTTATCTTCATCCATAGGGAAACGGTTAACGACACAAATATAAGAATACGGAATTTCCTATTAATAAATAAATTGTTACATTTGCGCCCTATTTTTATGATGATTTATAATTTTTCACTGACCTGATTATGACAACTAAAAGAGTTTACCTGTTCGGTGGCAAAAAAGCCGAAGGAAACGGCTCAATGCGGAATTTGTTAGGTGGCAAGGGAGCGAACCTAGCCGAGATGTGTACACTCGGAATGCCTGTTCCTGCAGGATTCACCATCACAACCGAGTGCTGCACCGAGTATTTCAATCTGGGTGGTCAGTTCCCCGCAGGGCTTGAGGCCGATGTCAAGGCAGCCCTTGCAGCCACTGAAAAAACTATGGGCAAGAAGTTCGGAGACACAAAGGATCCTCTGCTCGTATCTTGCCGTTCCGGCGCCAGAAGTTCAATGCCGGGTATGATGGACACCGTCCTCAACATCGGCTTGTGCACCGCCACAATCCCCGGTCTTATAGCAAAGACCAAGAATCCGAGGTTCGTTTATGACGCATACCGCCGTCTGATCATGATGTATTCAGACGTCGTTATGGAGAAAGCCGAAGGCATAGAGCCGGCAGACGGACAAGGAATTCGCGAACAGCTTGAAAATATGCTGGCCGACCTTAAGGCCAAGAAAGGATACAAGAGCGATACCGACCTCAAGGAGAAGGATCTCATCGATCTTTGCGAGGCATTCAAGAAGAAAATCAAGGAAGTTCTCCACGTTGAATTCCCTGACAATGCCCACGATCAGCTCTGGGGTGGTATCGGAGCCGTTTTCAAATCTTGGAACGGAAAACGTGCAGTTGCATACCGCCGCATCGAGGGTATTCCCGACAGCTGGGGTACTGCAGTGAACGTTCAGTCGATGGTGTTCGGAAATATGGGTGAAACCTCTGCTACCGGCGTGGCTTTCTCCCGCAACCCGGCAACCGGCGACAACAACTTCTACGGCGAGTGGCTCATCAACGCCCAGGGCGAAGACGTGGTTGCAGGTATCCGTACCCCCAACCCTCTGAACGAGGCAACCAAGAATGCTCACAACAAGCACCTGAAGTCTTTGGAAGTTGCAATGCCTGATGTCTACAAGGAACTTGACGACATCCGTCAGAGGCTTGAGACCCACTTCAAGGATATGCAGGATATAGAGTTCACCATTCAGGAAGGCAAGCTCTGGATGCTTCAGTGCCGTGTCGGCAAACGCACCGGTCTGGCTGCCCTGAATATGGCTATGGATATGATCGAGGAAGGTCTCATCAGCGACAAGACTGCCGTTCTGCGTGTAAGCCCGAGTCAGCTTGAAGAGTTGCTTCACCCGATTCTGAATCCCAACTCAGAAAAGAATGCTGCAGTGATTGCTCACGGCCTTCCCGCAGGTCCCGGCGGCGCTGTCGGCAAGATAGTCTTCACTCCGGCTGAAGCTGTCGCAGCTGCTGCACGCAAGGAAGACGTCATCCTCGTCCGTGAAGATACATCTCCCGAGGATGTGGAAGGTATGAGGGTGGCCGTAGGTCTGCTTACCGCACGCGGAGGTATGACTTCACACGCCGCTCTGGTAGCCCGCGGATGGGGCAAGTGCTGCATCGTAGGATGCGAAGCCATCACCTTCACCACAGGCGCCAAAGGCGAGAAAATCCTGAACATCGCCGGCAAGCAGTATCACGAAGGCGACATATTCTCGCTCAACGGTACAAAGGGTCTTGTATATGATTCTGCAGTCAGCACCATCGACGCTACTGAGAATGTCCGTTATATGAAATTCATGCAGATCGTCGACAAATACCGTCGTCTCAGCGTGCGTACCAACGCCGACAATCCTGAGGATGCCCAGAAGGCCATCGAATTTGGCGCCGAGGGTATCGGTCTGTTCCGTATCGAGCATATGTTCTACGGCAAGAACTCTGAAGAACCCCTTGCCAAACTCCGCAAGGTAATCTTCACCGCTACTGAAAAAGAACGCGCCGCTGCTGTGAACGAGCTTGAGCCTTACGTAAAGGCAGCTGCCAAGAACACGATGCGCGTGATGAGCGCCAAGTCAGTTACCTTCCGTCTGCTCGATCCCCCGTTGCACGAGTTCGTGCCTCAGACCCGCAACAAGCAGGAAGAACTGGCCAAGGAGCTTGGCGTTTCCGTAGCCGAAATCAAGAAACGCGGCAAAGCCCTCCACGAGATCAACCCTATGATGGGACACCGCGGAGTGCGTCTGGGCATCACCTTCCCGACTCTGAACGAAATGCAGTTCAAGGCTATTTTCGAAGCTGCTGCAGAACTGATTCTCGAAGGTTTCGATCCTCATCCCGAGATCATGATCCCCGTGACTATCTCTGTCAACGAGCTGAACTTCGAAAAACGCATCTGCGAAAGGGTTCACAAGGAAGTTGAAGAGAAGTTCGATATGGACATCCCGTATATGTTCGGTACAATGATCGAGATTCCGCGTGCCGCTCTGCTCGCCGACCGTATGGCCCGCACCGCACAGTTCTTCTCATTCGGTACAAACGACCTTACCCAGATGACCTACGGCTTCAGCCGCGACGACATCGGTTCTTTCATGAATGATTATCTTGACAACAAGATTCTCCCGTTCGATCCGTTCCAGAGCATCGACCAGGAGTCTGTCGGCCGTCTCATCAAGATGGGTATCGACGGTGGCCGCTCAACCCGCAAGAACCTGAAAGTCGGTATCTGCGGTGAGCACGGTGGTGATGCCGCTTCGGTGGAATTCTGCCACAAGATCGGTATGAACTACGTGTCTTGCTCGCCTTTCAGGGTGCCCATCGCACGCCTCGCAGCTGCACAGGCCGCCCTCAAGGAAGAACTTGAGAAGAAATAGAGAGATTCTGATCTGATCAGATAGAAAGACTGTCCTCCTGTACGATTTCCGCCCCGCGGTAATAGTACAGGAGGATATCTTTATACAGATATCCGAGATGGCCCATCACGGCGGCGCCGATCTGGCACATTCCCACGCCGTGGCCCCAGCCTTTCCCGTGCAGGATGAACCCTTCGGGGGTCTTTTCCACTTCGAACGCGGAGCTGTAGAGATGGCTGCGTGAGAGCGTACGGCGGATTTCCAGCTCCTTGCCGATGATGCGGGACTTGCGGCTGCCCACGATCTTGAGCTTCTTGATCCTGCCTGAAGGCCCTCTCTCAATCGGCCTCAGGTCTACGACCTTGCCATAGTTCATCCCTGTGCGCTCACGGACTATGTTCGACAGTTCGGCGAAGGTGTAGCGCACTTCCCACCTGTAGAAATCCTTGGTTTCCTGGTCGAAGTTAGGAAGGATGTTGGCCAGGATGGCGGCATCTTCGGTGTCGCAGAACTTGTCCTTGAAAGAGCGCAGGTACGGCACGTCGGTGTCTTCCCAGCAGGTGGAGAAGACTTCCGTCTTGCCTCCGCAGCATTTGCTGAAGCGGGCGTCGCATACCTGCCCTTCGTAGGCGAGAACTTCGCCCCAGGTGGCTTCGATGGCCTCCCGGGCAGTGGCGGTGCTGACCTTGGTGATGCCCTGATATCGCTGGCAGTGGTCGTCGGCGCAGACGTCGAAGAATTCGTGGTCTTCGTGGTCCTGCCAGGTGATCAGCTCCTTGGGCGTGTCTTTCTTGCCTTCTCCGGTGGCTTTCTTCTTGCCGCAAATCTGGGCCAGCAGCCAGGAACGGGAAATCACAGCGTGGGCCTTCAGAAACTCCAGGGGAGCCTCGGCGCTCATTTCTGACGAAATGACGCTGGTCAGATAATCCTCGATTCCGATGTCGTTGATCACTATGATGCCTTCTGCCTTGGCGAGCAATATCAGATTGCCCTTGAAGCTCTGGTTTTCCCTGCGCTCCCAATGGAAGTCGACGCCGATTGTGACGTCTTTCAGGGTGAAGAAGGAATCGGCTCCGGCGGCCTTGAACTCCAGCTTGCGGCCGGTGATGCCGTTGCAGCATACCTTGCCGTCCTTGAGCTCGGCGGTCAAACTGCCGTCGGCGTTCTTGCGGCGGCAGCTATAGCCGCCGTTGAGAACGAATTCGACCCTGTCGGCGGTCAGTATACCGACCGTTATGTGTCTCTGAGGCTTATCCATTCTTGTTGGCTGCAATCCTTGCGGTGAGTTCCCAGCTGCGGATGCGGTCTTTGTATGTGTTGTTCAGGTTGACTTTCTCGATGTCGAGGTCAGCGTCGCTGTTGCCTTCCCAGCGCCTGCAGCAGTACATCACGTCGTAGATGCGGCCGATGCGGTATTCACGGCTTATGCGGAGCGCGACGGCATAGTCCTCGCCGTATTTGGTAGTAGGGAAGTTGAGCTTGCGGACCAGCGGCGTCCAGAAACCGCGCGGGGCTCCGAGGCCGTTGATGCGCAGGGCGTTGTTGCGGCCGTTCTCTTCCGTCCACTCGCGGTGGTCGATGATGCCGGGAGGGAGGGGGTTGCCCTCGAAGTCGGTCATACGGTAGGTGCCGATGACCATGGCGCAGCGGAACAGCCTGAACGCATCCACGAACTTCTGTACGGTGTTCTCGTCGCTGTAGATGTCGTCGCTGTCGAGCTGAAGGGCGAAGCGCCCGCAGTCGGGGTGATGCGGGGCTGCGTTCCAGTTGCCTCCTATGGCGTGCCAGGTGGGGTCCTGGGCTACATATACCAGCCTGCTGTCGGAAGCGTACTTTCGTATGATGTCCACGGTGCCGTCTGTGGAGTTGTCGTCCACCACGAACACGTTATATCTGAAATCGGTCTTCTGGCTGAGGGCGGACTTGATGGCGTCCTCTATCGTGCGCACCCTGTTGCGGCAGGGGATGATGACAGAGGCTT
>JAGCFF010000074.1 GCA_017650285.1 Bacteroidales bacterium | reverse complement strand
GTGCTACCGGCATATCAGGGTATTTCATATCGATGAGCATACTCTGCAGGCCGATGTCGTTGCTGTCGACGTGGTGGGTGAGGATATCGTCGAGGGTGATTCCGTCTTCGCCGATTTTTGCGACAGCCAGCTGGCCGTCCTTGAGGATGAGGCCCTTGTCGTTGTTGGCTCCGAAGAGCATCTTCTCGCCGTCACGCAGGGTGATGGTACGCTCCGCCCTTACTTCGCGGGCTGCGAATGCGGCGTGGGCTCCGTCGTTGAATATCACGCAGTTGGTGAGCATCTCGCAGACTGAAGTTCCACGGTGCTTGGCGGCGGTGACGAAAATCGACTGGTTGAGCGCCAGGTCGTTGTCGATGCCGCGGGCGAAGAAGGTTCCGTGCGCGCCCAGGACAAGCATTCCGGGAGTGAACGGGTTCTCCACCGTGCCGTAAGGAGAAGTCTTGGTGATCGTGCCGAACTTCGAGGTAGGACTGTACTGGCCCTTGGTCAGACCGTAGATCTGGTTGTTGAAGAGCACGATGTTCAGGTCGACGTTGCGGCGGATTGCGTGGATGAAGTGGTTGCCTCCGATTGCGAGGGCGTCGCCGTCGCCGCAGGCCTGCCATACGCACAGATCCGGGTTGGCGACCTTGATGCCGGTGGAAATGGCTGTCGCACGGCCGTGGATGCTGTGGAATCCGTAGGTGTTCATATAGTAGGGAAGCCTTGAAGAACATCCGATGCCGGAAACGACGACGAATTTCTCAAGTTCGTATCCGAGGTCTTCGCTAACCTGGGGAAGAGCTCTCTGGAGAGCTGCCAGGACTGCGTGGTCGCCACATCCGGGGCACCATCTCACTTCCTGATTGCTTTTGAAATCTTGTGCTGTATATTTCATTGTCTGCTCCTCCTATAAGATTTCCCTGATGGCATCGACAACTTCCTTGACGATGAACGGCTGACCCTGGATCTTGTTGTACTGAAGGTAGCTGAACTGAGGCAGCTTGGCCCTCAGGTAGTCGGCGAAATGGCCGCTGTTGAGCTCGCATACGATGATCTTCTTGAATGATGAGAAGATCTCTGCGGTGTTCTTCGGCAGGGGATTGATATAGTCGAAATGCGCGAGGCTTACCTTGTGACCCTCTGCTGTCAGTTCGTTGACTGCGGTGTAGAGGTGGCCGAAGGTTCCGCCCCAGCCGACTACGAGCACGTCTCCCTGTGCCTCGCCGATCACTTTCTGTGCAGGAATGCATTCTGCCACGCGTGCGATCTTCTCGGCGCGGGCGGCGACCATCATGGCGTGGTTCTCGGGATCGGAAGAAATGACGCCTGCCGGATTCTTCTCCAGACCGCCGACGCGGTGGTTCAGGCCTTTCTTGCCGGGCACGGCCCATTTGCGCACGAATGTCTCGGGATCACGCTCGAAAGGCTTGAAGCCTCCCTCGCATTCCTCGATGAACGGCGGTTTGATTGCGGGGTAATCGGACATTGAAGGAATCTTCCACGGCTCGCTGCCGTTGGCGATGAAACCTTCTGACATCAGTATCACGGGCATCATATGTTCAAGAGCCAGCTTGCCTGCGTTGAACGCAGCGTCGAAGCAGTTCGAAGGCGAGTGTGCGGCCACGATGCAGACGGGGCATTCACCGTTACGGCCGTACAGAGCCTGGTTGAGGTCGGTCTGCTCGGTCTTGGTGGGGATTCCGGTCGAAGGGCCGCTGCGCTGCACGTCGATGACTACCAGCGGCAGCTCGGTGATCATAGCCAGGCCGAGAGCCTCTGACTTGAGGCTGAGGCCGGGGCCTGAAGTGGAGGTCACCGCGAAGTCTCCGGCGTAGGCCGCACCGATGGCGGTGCAGATGCCGGCGATTTCGTCCTCTGCCTGCATTGTCTTGACGTTGAGATTCTTATGGATGGCAAGCTCCTCGAGGATCGCGGTGGCCGGAGTAATAGGGTATGAACCGCAGAACAACTGCAGTCCGCTCTTCTCGGCGGCTGCGATGAGACCCCAGGCAGTGGCCTGGTTTCCGTTGATGTTGCGGTAGATGCCCTTCTCCTGCTTGGCCGGGGCAACTTCGTAGGTGTTGGCGATGGCGTGGATGTTACTTGCGTAGTTGTAGCCGTCGAACAGCACTTTCTTGTTGGGGTCGATCAGGTGAGGTTTCTTGCTGAACTTCTTCTCGAGATAGGCGTTGATGTACTCAAGAGGCCTGTTGAACATAAAGAAGCACATTCCGAGCGTGAACATGTTCTTGGACCTCACGATGCTCTTGGCGTCCAGTCCCGAGTCTTTCAGGCTCTCCTTGGTGAGAGAGGTGATCTGGGCGCAGATGATGTTGCGGTCTTCGATGTGGAGCTCGCTGATGGGGTCTTCGGTAGCGAAACCTGCTTTCTTGAGACCCTGCTCGTCGAATGTGTCGGTGTCGATGATGATGGTTGCAGTGGGCTTGGCCCATTTGACATTGGCCTTGAGTGCAGCCGGATTCATTGCGACGAGCACGTCGCAGAAGTCACCGGGGGTGTTGACGCCTTCGCTTCCTATGTGGACCTGAAAACCGGAAACCCCGGAAATCGTGCCGTGCGGGGCGCGGATTTCAGCGGGGTAGTCCGGGAATGTCGAGATTTCATTCCCATAAAGGGCCGAAGTGTCTGCAAACAAGGTACCCGTCAATTGCATTCCGTCTCCGGAATCGCCTGCAAAACGGATAACGACATCTTTAATGTCGATTACTTTGTGTTGCATATGTCTTTTTTGTTACTGAGGCAGTTGTGAAGGAGCTACTTTCTCTGCAGGGATTCCGAGGGCTGCCTTTGCCTGGGGCAGAAGGTTCATGCTCTGGGTCTCATCCATATAGATGATGGCGCCGGCAGATGTGTCGAATATGTAGAGAAGGTTGTTGTCTTTGCCTATCTTGTTGATAGCTTCCTGGGCTTTCTGGTAAATCGGCGTCATCAGAGTCTGCTGCATGTTGGCCAGATCCTGCTGGGCTGTCTGCTGGAACTGGTTGAGCCTCTGAACGATCTCGCTGAGCTCATTTTCCTTCGACTCCCTGATGGCAGCTGTCCAGGTCGAACTCTTCTGCTGATAGGTGTTGAGTTTTGTGTTGTATTCTGTCTGCATTGCGTCCATCTCCTCGAGGAGCTCGTTCTGATAAGCCTGGAGTTGAACCATTGCCGAATCGGTCTCAGACATCAGGCTTACAAGTTCGCCGGTGTTGATGTGTCCGAATTTCTGGGCATTGGCCGCGATGGTTGCAGATGCTGCAACAAACAAGATGAGGATGATTCTTTTCATTTCTTTATTTCTTAAGATATTGTATTACTTCATCAGTGAGGTCATAGCGGTCGTCGCGGTATACGATGCCGGTAGTGATGGCCAGATCGATGATCATAGAGCAGTTGTACTGGTAGGCAACGGCGTCGATGGCTTTCTGGAGCTTCTCCTTGATCGGAGCCAGCAGTTCTTCAGACTTGGTGGCCATTACACCGTCTTCGCCGAAATAAGTGCTCTGTTTGGTCTTGACGGCTTTCTCCTTGGAGATAATTTCCTCTTCAAGTCTCTGGCGTTCTGATGCAGAGAGGTTAGCCTTCTTGCTTTGATAGTCCTTATAGAGTTTGTCCACTGCTTCGAGATCAGTCTCAATAGTCGTACGGTATGTGTCAGCCAGCTTGTTCAGCTGATCCTGCACCTTCTGATAATCCGGAACGGTAGCGAGGATTTCTTCGGTGTCAATGTAGCATACATTCTGGGCCTGCGTACCTATGAAGGCAGCAAAAGCCAAACATAGAGTTAAAGCAATCTTTTTCATGTTCATTTTTCCTTAGAATTGTTGACCTATCATAAAATGGAATTGACTCCTTTCCTTGGGATCATCGGTGTCGAATCCATAACCCCAGTCGATACCCAGCAGACCGATCATCGGGAGGAAGATCCTCAGGCCGACTCCGGCAGAACGCTTGATCTGGAAAGGATTGAAATCCTTGATGTCAGACCAGCAGTTACCGCCTTCGAGGAAGGCCAGCGCGAAGATCGTCGACTGCGGCTGCAGCAGGAGCGGATATCTGAGCTCGACCGTGAACCTGTCATATACGTTTCCGTTATATGCACCGTTCGAATACGGAGTAAGGGAGTAGTTGGAGTATCCGCGGAGGGATACGATGTCCTGTCCGTATGTGCTGTAGCCCGACATTCCGTCACCGCCGACGAGGAAGCCCTCGAAGGGTGAGTAGCCCCAGTTGCGGTTGTAGTATCCGAGGTATCCGAAATTGGCGCGTGTCATGAGCACCAGGTTTCCGGCAAGCGTGAGGTAGTTGCTTGCCTTCAGAGTCCATTTGTTGTACTCTATCCACTTGTAGTGCTCTGCGTCGGTCAGCGTGTTGTAGTCGAAGTTTGCCGGCTTGTCCTTGCGGAGCAGTGAATAGGGAGGAGTAACCTGAATAGCGAAACTCAAGTCAGAACCCTGACGGGGGTAGATGGTCTGGTCTGTAGAGTTTCGGGCCAGGGTGATTGTATAGTTGAAGTTGTGTGACAGACCGTCCTTGAAGATGAAATAGTAGTTCCAGTCCTGCAGGTGGTATGTCTGCCAGCTCAGTGTATGATACAGTACGAAATAGTTGTCAGGCCATTTCAGGCGGCTTCCGAGAGCTATCGAAGCTCCGTATACTTCCATGAACTGGTCGTTGTTCAGGATCTGGTAGTAAGCCGACAGGTAAGAGTTGGTCTGCCTGGTGAAATAGGTTGACAGGCTCAGTGATGTCGGTTTCTTTCCGAACAGCCAGGGCTCCAGGAACTGCGCCGAGATGGCCCTGTAGTACGAACCGTTGGTCTGGAAGCGGAAGGCCAGGGTCTGGTTGTCTCCGAGCGGCACGGGCTTCCACGCGTCGAGGTTCAGGAAGTTGCGGGTAGAGAAGTTGCTGAAGCTGATTCCGACGGTGCCGACGAACATTCCTGCTCCCCAGCCGCCTGAAAGCTCAAGCTGGCTGTTGGGCTTCTCCTCGACATTGTAGGTGATGTCGACGGTGTTGTTCAGCGAGTTGGGCGCCAGGTTCCAGCCCACGCCCTGCTGTACTATCTTCTCCTGGTCGAAGTTCGTCATCGAACCGAGCTCCCTGATGGAGCGTTCGAAGCTTGTCTGGCTGAAGAGATATCCCGGACGGGTGTAGACGGCACGGCGGATGACCCTCTCGTTGGTCACGTTGTTGCCGCTGATTATCACGTTGTTGAAGCGTGCCTGCTTGCCTTCGACTATCCTGATCTCCACATCGACGGAGTCGCCAACGATGTTAGTCTCGACGGGGCTCACGTTGAAGAACAGGTAACCGTTGTCCCTGAACAGGCTTGAGATCGAGATGGCTGACTGGTCCTTGCCGCCGCCGTAGAGCCTTTCGTTCAGGGTCACGATGTCATAGACGTCGCCCTTCTTGATCTTGAGGACTTCGGTCAGGTCTTCTGCGCTGTACACGGAGTTGCCGGTCCAGGTGATGTTGCGGAAGTAATACTGCTGGCCCTGGTCGATCTTGAAGAGGATGCCCAGCCTTGAGCTGTCCTCAGGCATCACATATATCGAATCCTTCACGATCTTGGCGTCGCGGTAGCCCTTCTCGTTGAAGGCCTCGATGAGGGACGCCTTGTCGTTGACGTATTCTTTCTCGTTGAATTTCTTGCTGTTGAAGAAGTTGTACCACTTTGCGGACTTGGTCTTCTTCATGGACTTGTCGAGCGTGTAGGTCTTGATGCCGGTCACGCCGTCGTAGTTGATCTCCTTGATGCGGATCTTGGGACCTTTGTCGATTGCGAAGTTGACCCTGACGGCATTGTTGATGACGGTATCCTTGGTCTGCTCCACATCGACGGTGGCGTTGATGTAGCCTTTCTCCTTGAGGTAGTCCTTGATGACTCCCACGGAACTGGTGATCACGTAGTCGGAGAGTTCGGTGCCCCTGCGCAGGCTGAGGTCTTCCTTGAGCTCGTCCTGCTCGCTCTTCTTGATGCCTGAGAAGGTCCACTGCGAAACACGGGGCCTTTCGATGATCTTGATCTTGAAGAATGCGGTGTCCTGTGAGGCAGAAAGCGAGTCAACATAGAAACCTACGTCCTCGAAGTAGCGCTGCTGCCAGAGACGTTTCACGATAGAGGAGATGTCGTCGCTGGGAACGGTGACTGTCTGGCCGGGCATAAGGCCGGTGAGGGAAATGATCTGGTCAGGGTTGAGATAGTTCGTGCCTTCCACCTTCACACCGCCCACGACATACGTCTTGGGGCTGTTGTAGTCCACCTGTATGTCATTGACATTTTGGGCAAGCGCAGCGAAAGGGATTGACGCGAACAGTACTAACAGTAACCTGAGAGATTTCATCAGCGGAATAATTGGCGCAAATTTACAATTATTAATTGATTTCCCCATATCTTCTCTGTCTGTTTTCAAACGAGTCCAGAGCTTTTCGGAACTCGGTTTTGCGAAAATCAGGCCAAAGAATATCGGTGAAGTAGAATTCGCTGTAGGCGCACTGCCACAGCATATAATTGCTTATGCGCAATTCTCCGCCCGTGCGTATGAGCAGGTCGGGATCGGGGATCCCTGCGGTGGAGATATATTTCTCGAAACCGGTGATGTCAAGGGCCTGTGAAGGGTCGGCTTTGCCTGCGGCGATGTCTTCCCTGTACCTGTTGACGGCCTGCACCATATCCCATTTGCCACTGTAGCTGAACATCACCACGAGGGTCAGCCTGTCGCAGCCGGCGGTATATCTTTCGACCTCGGCGATTCCTTCCCGGATGTCTTTCGAGAGACGGTTCCGGTTGCCTATCGTCAGGAACCTGATGCCGTTCTTGCGGAGGTTCTCCTTCTCCTTGCCGAGGAAGGTCATAAAGAGATTCATTATGCCCTTGACCTCTTCGTCGGGCCTGTTCCAGTTCTCTTCGGAGAAAGTGTAGAGGCTCAGATATCTGACTCCTGCTTCCATCGCGGCCTCGATGCAGGCCCTGATGCTTTCGGCGCCTTCCCTGTGTCCGTAGGAACGCTCGCGGTGCCTCTGCTGGGCCCAGCGGCCGTTGCCGTCCATTATGATAGATACGTGTGCGGGTACCATTCTATTTGTTGTTTCTGATGTCATCGCCCCACATCAACTTGTCGCGCAGGGCATCTACGAAACTCATATCCCTGAGCGTGACATTGAGAGCCTTGTGAGGCGCCTGGGACAGCGTTACGCTGTGCCCTGATACTACATTGAAACCGTGGTTGTCGAAAGACATGTTCGCAGCGTTGTCCTTGCTGGTGAAACTGATTTCAATGGTGGAACTTGCATTCGCCACTATAGGCCTTACATTCAGGTTGTGAGGTGCTATAGGGCAGATTATCAGGCAGTTCGTCGTGGGTGCCACTATGGGGCCGCCGACGCTCAGCGAGTATGCCGTGCTGCCGGTGGGGGTGGCTACCAGCACTCCGTCGGCCCAGTAGGCGGGCAGAGCCTTGCCGTCGATGGAGACGCTTATCTTGAG
>JAGCFF010000073.1 GCA_017650285.1 Bacteroidales bacterium | reverse complement strand
GCTTCCATTCGTAGCTCTGGCCGGGACGCCAGATCCTCCAGCGGGGCTGGCGGTGCACTGTATATTCCACTTTGGCACCCGCCATCGCAACGCCTGCATATCCCTTGACCTCTCCTGTCTGGGTAATGATGTCGTCAAAGGTGTAGAGGCCTTCGAGGGCAGGCATCTCGAGATAGAAATCGGGAGTAACATATTCCTCGACGTGCACGCTAGTGCCGCCGTTATTCGTCCTTATGCTGTAGCTGCCGTTGCGGCTGCCCTCGGGAATCTTGAACGAGCCGCTGGCCGAGCCGTAGGCGTTGGTG
The DNA here is from genome assembly GCA_017650285.1 of Bacteroidales bacterium. Classification (GTDB taxonomy): domain Bacteria; phylum Bacteroidota; class Bacteroidia; order Bacteroidales; family UBA932; genus Equibacterium. Next base: position 8,758 of record JAGCFF010000073.1, on the reverse strand, counting down.
ACAACCTTCACCTTGGCCACGGGCTTGCTTTCGGCAGGTGCATAGAGCTCGACCTCCAGGGTCTTGCCTTCTATCACCTTGCCTTCCTTGCCGTCGGAGCGGTAGGCTATCACTTTGAAATGTATCTCGTCAGTGGGCTTGTACAGTCGGCGGTCGGTGTAGACATAGACGCCTTCGTCCAGCCTCTCTTCGCGATAGTTCCTGATGTAGGGCTTGCTGATGCCCAGCGGAGCAGAGAAAGAGTCGCCTTCTGCTTCCACGGCGAGCATCGCATAGTTCTGCGGAGATTCATAGAGCTTCTGGTTCAGAGCCGTGAAGCCGTCCTGGGCATATTCCCTGGTAGAGAAGATCACCGGCGAAAGGAACGTGCCGCTGCCGCGGCCTTCGCGGTAGGTGGTGACGGAAATCCTGTCATAGGGCTTGCCGCTCTTGGCGTCGGCCGCATAGACTTCGTGCTTGCCGTCTGCATCGCGCGCAGCGACTGCCACGCGGCTGATGTAAACCTCCTCGTATGAGTATTGGTCTCCTGAGACAATCTTGACTATATAAAGACCTTCCTGCTCGAATTTCCAGCTGGTCTTCAACTCTTCGCGGATATTGTACCTGTTCTTGAAAGAGTCGAGCTTCCGGGAGCCTACCAGCACGCAGCGTGACGAGCCGCTGTCATATTTTGCGAACTTCTCCCCGTCGCCGATGCTGTAGCGGCCGGTGAGCCTGTAGACCTTGAAGTCTGCGGAAGCGATGTTCTTGGTATTGACCTCATAAGTGAACTCGGAGCCGGGGTAACCCCTGTCGGGACCGCTGAAGTTCAGCCATTTGGAATCCATACTGCCTATGATGCCGCGAAGCCGGTCCGTATGGTCCGACTTGGGGAAAGCCTTGACGGCTTCCTGGCACATCTTGCGTATATTCTTGAATACTTCCTCGCTCTGGTCCTTCTCATCCTTTGAATTCTCGGCATTATAGAGACGCGAGATCTTCTCGGTGATGAGCATTATCACCCTCGGGTGCCTGCAATACTTCTCAATGTTGGAATCGAGGGAGCCGTAGACGGAGTCCCGGAAAGACGTGTAGCCGGTGTAATAGTCACGGGCATCCTTCCAGTTGTAGCGCGAGAGGCAGTCGTATCTCTGGCGCATCACCTCCAGCCGCTCGAGATCGTCGCCGTTGCTGCGGGTCATATCTTCAAGCTCGCTGAGGTATCCGGCTGCTGTCTGGGGTTTTCCGGCAGCCAGGGCCTTCTCGACCTGGTTCCACAAAGACGCATACTGCGCCGTGTTCCATTGGGGGTTTTGGGTATTGTACACTAGTCCAAGGAGTAAATAAAGAGTTACCATAACTAGTCAATATTGATTTGACAGTCATATTAGCTAAAAGCATGCCACCCGGACAGGTGGCATTACTCAGGAAGAACTACCGGCACCAGCGGTCGAGCCAGTCGAAGAACTGGCGGTGCCAGTAGACTGAGTTCTGGGGCTTGAGCACCCAGTGGTTCTCGTCGGGGAAGAGCAGCATCTTGGACGGAACGCCCATCATCTGTGCGGCGTTGAAGGCTGCCATACCCTGGTCTACGGGCACACGGTAGTCAAGCTCTCCGTGTATGACCATGATCGGGGTGTCCCAGTTCTGTATGAGAGTGTGCGGAGAGTTCGCGTAGTGGCGGCGGGCCACAGGGTTGTCGCTCCACGGAGCTCCGGCCATCACTTCGTCGGGACGGGCTATTCCGCCGTTGTCCCAGTCGGGGAACCACATCTCTTCGGTAACCTCATACATATGCTCTTCGTTGAATATGCCGGCGTGGGCTATGAAGGCGCTGAAGCGGCCTTTGTGGATGCCTGCCAGATAGTATACCGAATAGCCGCCGTAGCTCGCTCCCACTGCGGCCATCTTGCCCACATAGGGTTCGGCAAGCATCACGTCGGCGGCACGCAGGTAGTCCTGCATGTTCTGGCCGATGTAGTCTCCGGATATCTGCTCGGTCCACTCCTGCCCGAAGGCGGTTGTGCCGCGGCGGTTGGGAAGCACCATAATATAGCCCTGAGAGCACATCAGACGGTAGTTCCAGCGGGTAGACCAGCCCTGGCTCAGCGTGCCCTGAGGACCTCCGAGGCAGACGAGAATGGCCGGATAGGTCTTCGAAGCGTCGAAGCCGTCGGGATAGAGCACCCAGGTGAGCATCTTCTTGCCGTCGGTGGTGGTGATCCAGCGCTCCTCGACCTTGGGCTGCTCCAGTCTGGCGAGGATGTCGTCGTTCTCGTGGGTGAGCTGCTTCCAGCTGCCGTCTGCCAGAGACACCGAAACGATCTCCGAAGGTCTCATCATAGACTGGTTGGTGGTTATCATACGGTCTGCCAGCACGGTCGGGGTGTCGAAGTCATACCATTCGTGTTCGGGAGTGACCCTTTCCATCTTCGCTGCCGCAAGGTCCCAGCGCCAGATTTCCTGGACGCCCTCCACGAGCGATGCGAAATAGATGTAGCGCTGGTCGGCGCTCCAGACCGGTATCGAGCCGTTGTATTTGAAATCTGCCGTTATCTCTTTCTTCGAGCGGCCGGCGAGGTCCATCACGAAAATGCGCACCTTGTCGGCTTCGTAGCGTGCCCTCTCCATGCTGCACCAGGCTATCATATCGCCTTTCGGGCTGAAGACAGGCTCGGTGTCGTAGCCGGGCATACCTTCGGTGAGGTTCTCGCAGGCTCCGGTGGCAACGTCGTAGAGATAGATGTCGGTATTGGTGGAGAACGCGTAGTCGAGGCCCGTCAGCTTGCGGCAGGAGTATGCCACCTTGCTGCCGTCGGGGCTCCAGCTGAGCTGCTCCAGGCCGCCGAAGGGCTCGGTGGGAAGCTCGTAGGGCTGTCCCTCGAGGATATCTTTGCCCTTACCTACCTTTCCGCCCTCGAAAGAGGCTATGAAGGTGTGGGGAATGTCCTCCACGAAATGGTCCCAGTGACGGTACATAAGACCGTCGATGGTGCGTACGGTAGCCTTGTCCAGGTCGGGATACACATCGGTCGGGGCGGTGTAGTTCTTCACCGTGCCGGCGTACATCACCTTGCTGCAGTCATCCGACAGCTTGAATTCGGACATACCGCCTTCCACGTCGCTTATCTGGACAGCGGCGCCTCCTGCGGCCAGCATCTTGTACATCTGGCCTCCGCAGAGATACACTATGGTGCTGTCGTCAAGCCAGCGCGCGTTCGAGCAGCTCTTGCCCGAATGGGTGATCTGGGTGCGGCCGCCGCCGTCGATGTCCATCACGAAGAGCTGGCGTACGCCCTTGTTCTGCTCTATGCTGGTATATGTGACTCCGAAAAGGATGCGGCTGCCGTCGGGGCTCACCTGGGGGTCGGACACCTTGCCCAGCTGATGCATTATCTCGGCCGTGAAGTGGCCGTCTGCCGCCAGGTTCTCGGGCTTCGCGATTTCACCGCTGTCAGCCTGCTGCGTCTTGCACGCCGTCATTGAAAGGATTGCCATAATCAAGGCTGCTATAACTGTTATCTTTTTCATATCATTCTTCTGCCATTGCGTTTTCAACTTCTTCGACTGTCCTCGGGAGACGTTTCGAGCCGAGCAGGCGTGCTCCGCTCTCGGTGATGAGCAGGTCGTCCTCGATGCGGATGCCGCCGAAGCTGCGGTAGGCGTCCAGCTTGTCGAAAGCGATGAAGTCACGGCAGGTTCCTTCGGCTTTCCACTTGTCGATGAGGGCGGGGATGAAATAGATGCCGGGCTCGTCGGTTACCACGTTGCCGGGCTTCAGCACCCTGGCCATACGCAGCGATCCGAGGCCGAGCTGGGTGGAACGGGTGACGGTCTCGTCATATCCCACGTAGTTCTCGCCAAGGTTCTCCATATCGTGCACGTCAAGGCCCATATTGTGGCCGAGGCCGTGAGGCATGAACAGTCCGGCTGCTCCGGCTGCCAGGGCTTCGTCGACGTCGCCCTTCACGAGGCCGAGGTTCTTGAGCCCCTGGAGCATCAGGCGGCACACTGCCAGATGCACGTCGCGATAGCTGATGCCGGGTCTTGCAAGGCCGAGCGCGAGGTTGTTGCCCTCGGAAACTATCGTGTATATCTCCTTCTGCTGCTGTGTGAAGCGGCCGCTGCAGGGCAGCGTGCGGGTGAAGTCGGAGCAGTAGTGGCTGGCTATCTCGGCTCCCGCGTCGATCACGGTCAGGCGGCCTTCGGTCAATATCTGGTGATGCGAATGGTTGTGCAGCGTCTCGCCGTTCTGCGAAAGGATGGTGGGGAAAGAAGTCATATATCCGCCGCTGATCACCACTCCTTCCATCACGCCCACGAGGTCCTGCTCAAGCATTCCGGGCTTCATCAGCTTGGTGGCGGCCATATGCATCGCATATCCCAGGTTGCAGGCCAGGTCGATCTGGCCTATCTCGCAGGGCTCCTTGACAAGGCGCATCTCCACCACGGCCTTGATGAACTCCACGCTCGCCTCTTCCTTCATCCTGTCGAAACCCACTCCCAGCAGGGAATTGAGCCATATCATATTGCGGAAACGGTAAGGAGGGAGGAAATGAACCTTGCGGCCCTTGGCCACGGCAGCCTTCACCACCTTCTCCAGGTCGGCCAGGGGGGCAGTCTTAGCCACTCCCACTTCTTCGGCACGGCTGGCCACGGAGGGCTGGGGACCCATCCAGATTATGTCGTCGATGTCCACGTTGTCGCCGAAGATGGTCTCCTCGCCGCTCTCGACGTCGATGACCGCGGCCATATCAGGCTGGTCTATCCCGAAAAAGTACAGCCAGGTGCTGTCCTGACGGAAGATGTACTGGTTGTCGCCGTAGTTCGAGGGAGCTTCGCCGTTGCCCAGGAAAAGCAGGATTCCTTCGCTGACGTCCTTTATGAGTTTCTGTCTGCGCGAGACGTATATATTTCTGCTGAACATATGATTTAAGTTTTTAAGTAACACGTAAAGTTAATTAACTTTGTACCATTATGAAAAAGATATTGTCATTGCCTGCGCTGCTTATCTGCGCTACGGTCTGGGCCCAGACCATCTCTCCGGCAGAACTGAGCCGGATCCAGTCTAGCTTCGTCAAGGACGACGCCACTGCCGCCATCCAGAGCATCCTCGTCAACAACAAAAGCATAAAGGCTCTCGCCCTCAACCATTCCGCAGAGCCGATGGACCATTTCTTCAAGTATACCACCACCGTCAAGGGCATCACCGACCAGATGAGTTCGGGCCGCTGCTGGATGTTCACCTCGATGAACCAGCTCCGCCCCATCGCGATGAAGCGCTACAATGTCGGCAGCTTCGACTTCTCCCACAACTTCAGCTACTTCTGGGATATGTTCGAGAAAGCCAACCTCTTCCTGGAGGACATCATCGCCACCGCCGACCGCTCGTTCGACGACCGCGAAGTGGTGTTCTACTTCAAGAGCCCCGTCGGTGACGGCGGCGTATGGAACCTCTTCTGGAACATCGGCGAGAAATACGGCGTGGTTCCGGCCGAGATAATGCCCGAGACCGAACACTCCAACAACACCAGCCAGATGCTCGGCATCCTCAACGAGAGGCTGCGCGCAGGCGGATACGAACTGCGCGAGATGTGTGCAGCAGGCAAGAAGATCGACGCCGTCAGGGCCGAGAAAGTCGAGATCCTCAAGGATGTGTACCGCATCCTCGCCCTCTGCCTCGGCGAGCCCCCTGCAGAGTTCACCTGGCGCTACAAGGACAACGACGGGAAGATCCAGACCGTGAAGACCACTCCCGCCGAGTTCTACCGCAGCGTGATTCCGGAGAACTACAACCCGGACACCTATGTGATGATAATGAACGACCCCACCAGGCCTTACTACAAGGTCTATGAGATAGAGAACTACCGCAACAGCGTGGAAGGCATCAACTGGTACTACCTCAACCTTCCCAACGACGTCATCAAGGTGGCTGCGCTGAAGTCCATCAAAGCCAACGAGCCGATGTACGCATCGTGCGACGTGGGCAAGCAGAGCAACACGGCCGCAGGTGCAGGATTCCTCGATCCCGGAACCTACGACTACGAAAGCCTGCTCGGAGTAAAGCTCACGATGGACAAGAAAGCCCGCATCCTCACCCGCCAGAGCGGTTCGTCGCACGCGATGCTGATCGTGGCCTGCGACACCGACGACAATGACGTTCCCGTCAAATGGCAGTTCGAGAACAGCTGGGGCGTGGCCTCGGGCGACAGGGGTTATCTCACCTTCTCCGACCGCTGGTTCGACGAATACCTCTTCCGCATCGTCATCAACCGCAAATATCTCGACAGCAAATCCATCTCTGCACTCAGCGGAGAACATATAATGCTTCCCTGCTGGGACTATATGTTCTGATATGTCTGTAAGGATTCCGAACACCCTGGGCCTCGACGCCTTCACCGACAACTGGTTCGAATATGCCGATGAAGAGCAGCTGGCCGCCTGCCTCGCCAAGGCTCCGAAGCCCTGGCTGCCCGTAGGCGCCGGCAGCAACCTGCTTTTCTCCAAGCCGGCTGTCGAAGGCAGCGTGTTCCACTGCACCGACACCAGCTGGGAGGCCTCCCGCGGCAACGGCTATGTCCGCGTGCGGGCAGGTGCCGGAATGTGCTGGGACGACTTCGTCAAGCTGTGCGTGGACAACGGCTGGTACGGAGCCGAGAATCTTTCCCTGATTCCGGGCGACGTGGGGGCCGCGGCTGTGCAGAACATCGGAGCCTACGGTGCCGAAGCCGGCGACCTGATCAGTTCCGTGGAGGTCTACGACACCGTCCGGGGACACTCGAGGGTGTTCTTCCCCGATGAATGCGAATATGCCTACCGCTCCAGCGTCTTCAAGAAGAGCGGCAAGCGCTATTTCGTGCTGAAAGTGGTTTTCAAGCTCTCCCTGCAGCCGTCATTCTCGCTGGAATACGGAAACCTGGCCGCCAGGATAGAAGGGGAGCCGACCCTTCAGAAAGTGAGGGACGCCGTCATCGCCACAAGGCAGTCAAAGCTGCCCGATCCGCAGGTGACCGGAAGTGCCGGAAGTTTCTTTATGAACCCTGTGGTGAGCAAGAAGGACTTCGCAGCCCTGCAGAAACGCTATCCCGATATGCCTCACTACCCTACTGCCACCGGCCGCGGGGTGAAGCTGTCGGCGGGATGGCTCATCGACCGTGCCGGCTGCAAGGGAATGACCGCAGGTGATGCCGCGGTCTATGAAAAGCACGCGCTGATACTCGTGAACCGGGGAAAAGCATCCGCCGGCGATGTCATACGACTCGCCTCGGATATCATCGAAAGGGTTGAAGCTGCCTTCGGCGTACGCCTGTGTCCGGAAGTGGAGACCGTCTAGTTCACTCTCCTTTTCACATACTGCCTCAGGATATAGAATGCAGGCTCCGCCATTGCATTGTGGCTGTATCCGTCAAGCTCGTAGATGAAAGTCTGCTCGTGGCCGATGAGTTTCATCATACGCCACATATAGGCATTCTCCTCATAACGGCCGTAGAGCTCCAGCTCGCGGTCGCCTGAAACTATCACGTAGGGCGGGCCGTCGGCTCTGACGTGGGCTATGGGTGACGTGTCGTCGATGGTCGGCACATATTCGCTGCCTCCGTGCTGCTGGCGGTAGGCATAGTGCGTCATCACCTGGCCGCTGAAGGGAATCAGGGCCGCGATTTTGTCGGCATCGATGCCATATTTGGCGAGATATTTCTTGTCTAGGCCTATCATGCTCGTGAGATAGCCGCCTGCCGAATGACCGCTGACATAGATGTTGCCGGGGTCTCCGCCATACTTGGCTGCGTTGTTGAAGGCCCAGGCCACCGCCGCCGCTGCGTCATCGATGCAATCCCGCACATCCACCTTGTTCATGAAACGGTAATTGGCTGCGATCACCACATATCCTCTGTTCTTCAGCTGCTCGGGGATGGTCTTGTTCCCGGAAGTCAGGCCGCCGCCGTGGAACCACACGATAACAGGGCAGTCCTGCACGCCTAAGGGATAATAGACGTCCAGCACACACCTCTCGAGAGAATATGCATCGGTATTTTGCGAATAGAAGATGTTTTCTTCTGTCTTGTACTCGACAGAGACGCGCTGCTGCCGCTGTGCGAAGGAGCTGAATGCCACCATCACCGCGACGAAGGATAAAAGGAATTTCTTCATAATGTCGAATTGTGTCTTACAAATATATGGAATTTGTTAAATTTGTCTTTATCTCAACAATGTGAAACTATACAGCTTATGTTATCTCCTGACAACAAACTCTACGTGGCCCACAGCGCAAACGGCCCCATATACATCAACGGTGAAATGGCCAACAGGCACGGACTCATAGCGGGAGCGACCGGTACCGGAAAGACCGTCTCCCTGCAAGTCGTCGCAGAAACTTTCTCGCAGGCAGGAGTCCCCTGCTTCATGGCCGATATGAAAGGCGACCTGTCCGGCATCAGCCAGACCGGCAAGATGTCAGGCTTCATCGAGAAGAGGTGCGCGGAGTTCGGCATCGAGAACCCCAGATTCGCCGGCAACCCCACCCGTTTCTATGACGTCTTCGGAGAGCAGGGTTTCCCTATGCGCACCACCGTGTCTGCGATGGGTCCCCAGCTGCTGTCAAGGATACTTGAGCTGAACGACACCCAGGAAGGCGTGCTCAACATCCTCTTCAGGATAGCCGACGAAGCCAACCTGCTGCTCCTGGACCTCAAGGACCTGCGTATGATGCTCGATTTCGTGGGCAAGAACGCGGCCAGCTTCACCACCCAGTACGGCAACATCTCCACTGCCAGCGTCGGAG
>JAGCFF010000072.1 GCA_017650285.1 Bacteroidales bacterium | reverse complement strand
GCCCAGGTGAAGTCAGCAGATCCTACAAGTGCGTTGATGGCGTCCACCGTCCGGTCAAGCACGACGGCATTGACCTGCGCGAGCAGGGAGCCCACCAGGGTTAGGGACAATGTGGCGAACAGCAGGAAACGGTAGGGCTTGATATATGGAACAATCCTACGGAATAACTGTGGCAGGGTCATAATGTATTTCTTTCGAGCAGACACAAAGTTACCAATTCCTTCGATATACTGGGTTTTTTATTAAATTTGATACTCAATTGAAAACCCTAGATACATTATGAAGAGAATAACATTATTTGCAGGTCTGCTGACGGCACTGCTTTTGTCTGCCTCGGTGGATGCACGCGAGGTGATATCTATGAACGCGGAGTGGAACTTCACTCCCACCCGTTCGGCGGGCGGCGGCCGCTGGGGAGGTTTCGGTCGTGGTGGCGGCAATCAGCAGGTCGTGAACCTGCCTCATACCTGGAACGCAGAGGACTTTATGAACGATGCCGGATACCGTCGCGGCTACGGCACCTACACCAAGCAGATCGACGTTCCTGACGAGTACCGCGGCAAACGCGTGTTCCTGCAGTTCGAGGGCGCCGGCTCACAGGCGACCGTAATGGTCAACGGCACGATCGTCGGTGAGCACAAAGGAGCATACAACACCTTCACCTTCGAGGTGACCGACTATCTGCGCATCGGCACCACCAACAGCATATCGGTAATCTGCAACAACGAGCAGACCTTCGACATCGCTCCCACCGCCGGTGACTTCAACATCTACGGAGGCCTTTACCGCGATGCCTGGATGATCGTCACCGATCCTGCCTGCATTTCCCCCACCTTCTTCGGTTCTTCAGGAGTGCTGATCTACCAGCCCGTGGTCAATGAGAAGAGAGCCGAGGTGCGGGCCGAGATCCATCTGTCCACCAGCACCGACTATAACGGCTGCGAAGTGTATTTCGCCATCGAAGATGCAACCGGGAAAGTAGTGGCCGAGCGTGCCTCCACCCTTATCAACAACGACCTGGCGATCTGCGCCCTGGGCATTGACAATCCTCACCTCTGGAACGGTAAGGAAGACCCCTATCTCTACAAGGCAGTCACCGTACTTAAGAAAGACGGCAAGGAGATCGACCGCATCGAGGAGAACATCGGCTTCCGCTATTTCTGGGTTGACAAGGACAAGGGCTTCTTCCTTAACGGCAAGCATATCAAGCTTCAAGGAGTCTGCCGTCACCAGGACTGGGCCGGACTTGCCTCTGCCCTGACCGAGGAGCAGCACCTTGCCGACTATGACCTCTTCGACGAAGTAGGTGCAAACGCCCTTCGCCTTGCCCACTATCCCCAGGCTCACTTCATGTTCCGTGAAGCCGACCGCAGAGGATACCTGGTATGGGAGGAGATTCCCTTCGTAGCCGGCTACGTCAACTACGAAGGTTTCCGCGACAACCTGCGCCTGCAGCTAAAGGAAATGATCATCCAGAACTTCAACCACCCCTCGATCGTATTCTGGGGACTGTTCAACGAAGTTCACGACAATATCGACGCAATTGTGGGCGAACTTAACGCGATAGCCCACGAACTCGACCCCGGCAGGCTCACCACCTGCGCCACCGACCAGGAGAGCACTTACATCACCACTCCCGACGGCACCGGCTGGAACAAGTACTTCGGCTGGTACTACGACACCGTGGCAGATTTCGGTCCGTTCCTCGATGACTGGCACGCCCGCTTCCCGAACGCCCTGATCAGCATCAGCGAATACGGCGGAGGAGCCGCCCTGTCCGTGCACGTATCCAAGTACGGCCCGCAGGACGAGGTCGATGTCCGCTCTGTATCACGCGGCCACTGGCATCCCGAGGAGAAGCAGACCTACATCCACATCAACAACTGGAAGACTATCGCCGAGCGTGACTATGTATGGGGTTCTTTCCTGTGGAACATGTTCGACTTCGGCAGCGGAATGCGTCAGGAAGGTGACGTGAACAACCTCAACAACAAGGGTCTCGTGACCCACGACCGCCAGACCAGGAAGGATGCCTTCTACTTCTACAAGGCCAACTGGAACAAGGAAGCGAAGACCACCCACCTCTGCTCTAAGCGCTTCACCGACCGCGAGGAAGACACCACCGACGTGATTGTCTTCACTACCGCTCCTTCAGCCAAGCTCTACATCAACGGCAAGATGGTCGGCAACGCCAAGACCGATGCCTACGCAACTGTCTGCTGGCCCGACGTCAAGCTCGGCAAGGGTGCAAACAATGTCGTGGTCAAGACTGCTCACGGAGAAGACTCCGCAGTTTGGAATGTCAAATAATATTTTTCTGATATGATCAAGAAAGCCCTTATACTCATATCCCTGTTCCTGATGCCGTACCTCGTATCAGGACAGCAGGTCATCAAGCTCTGGCCCGACGGAGCCCCCAACACCAACGGTCTGTCAGGCCCTGAAAACGTTATGCAGGGCGGCCGTATCGGCAACATCAGCGACCCCGAGCTGCTGGTATTCCCGGCTGCCGAACCCAACGGACTTGCAGTCATAATGTGCCCGGGCGGCGGCTATTCTTACGTTGCAGCCCAGCACGAAGGAACCGATATGGCAGAATGGTTCAACGGCCAGGGCATAACCTTCGCCGTCCTGAAGTACCGTATGCCCAACGGCCACGCCGACGTGCCCATCACCGACGCCCAGAGAGCCATCACGATTATGCGCTCACACGCCGACGAATGGGGCATCACCAGGCTCGGCATTATGGGCGGTTCTGCCGGCGGACACCTTGCAGCGACTGCGTCTGTCCACTTTACGGCCAGGACGAGGCCAGACTTCCAGATACTCCTCTACCCCCTCATAACCTTCGAGGGCCGCGTGACTCCCGGCGGACGCAATATGCTGTTCGATATGTATCCTGACGAGGAAGAGGTGTATTACTACTGCTGCGACCAGTTCGTGACGCCCAACTGTCCTCCCGCCTTCATAGTGCACTGCGAGGACGACAACACCGTTCCGGTCAGCGACAGCCAAGCATACGTGAAGGCTCTGGTGGAGAAAGGAGTGCCAGTGAAGTTCATAACCTATCCCGACGGCGGACACGGCTTCGGTTTCCGTGACAGCTTCGCCCACAAGCAGGAATGGACTTCGGCCCTTGCCGAATGGCTCAAGGAGCTCAACAACTGATGAGACAATAACTAAAACTATAAAACTTTATGAAACGTCTGTCATTTCTGATGATTGCGGTCATCGCAGCCGCACTGTCTTATGCAGCCAATGCGCAGAGTATGAAGCTCAATGACCTCGGATATTTCGAGGCCCGCGGGACCAACGTGCTGATGTACAACAACATTTACAATGGTGGATTCTACGATGAGAAATTCGCCGGCCTGGAAATCATCCAGCGCGGCGACCGCATCGCCACAGGAGGCGGCATCCGTCTGATGAACACCCCCGAGCAGTGGGATATCTTCGGAGTTGTCAGCCCCCGCAGGATCGACAATGCCGAGAGTAGCGTGGAGGTTACCCTGACCTACGCCGACTACAATTTCGCACCGAGGCTCAAGGTCCTTCCCAAGGACAAGGGAGTCCTCGTGCAGGTTTGGCTGGACGCGCCCGTTCCCGCAAACCTTGTCGGCAAAGCCGGAATGAACCTTGAGTTCTTCCCCGCATCTTATTTCGGACACAACTACCTGGTTGACGGCAAGGCCCGCATCCTTCCCAAGTACCCGATGCACGACACCGAAGTTCACCCCATATCTGAGAAGATTCCGCAGTATTTCGGAGAGTCTACCTTCGACGACCGCGGCCGCGGCGACTTCCTCGTTCCGCTGGCAATGTCCACTGGCCATCAGATCGTGCTGGCTCCTGAAAGCGACGCGCTTCGCGTAGGTGTCACCTCCGACCTCGAAGTCGGCATATATGACGGCCGCCACCTCGCACAGAACGGTATGTTCGTGCTGCGTTCGCTCCTTCCTGCCGGCAAGACAGGCAAGGTGCTCGAGTGGTATCTCGAGACCAGCATCTCCGACGACTGGATCCGTCCTGCCAATATCGGATTCTCACAGGTAGGATACTCTCCGGCACAGAAGAAGGTGGCCGTAGCCGAGCTCGACAAGAACGACACTCCCGCTGCTACAGCCAAGCTCCTGAGGGTGAATCCGGACGGCAGCAAGAGCGTGGCCAAGGTCATCCCTGCCAAGTTCTGGGGAGAATACCATCGCCGCTACAATTACGTACAGCTTGATTTTTCCGATGTCCGCGAGCCCGGCCTCTATTCCATCGAATATCAGGGAGTCGAGACCAACGCTTTCCCCATCGACGTCAACGTATACAGCGACAAGTGGCATCCTTCTATGGACATCTCCCTTGTCGTCAATATGGACCATATGGAGGTCAACGAGGCCTACCGCATCTGGCACGGCCGCGCCAATATGGACGACGCTCTCCAGGCGCCTGCCAATGTCCGCCTGCACGACGGCTATTCACAGGGCGACGTGACCAACGACAAATACCAGCCTCTCGAGCATATCCCCGGACTTGCAATCGGCGGATGGTATGATGCCGGCGACTACGACATCCAGGCCAACTCAGTGCTCAACACCACCCAGGATCTCGCATACATCTGGCGCGAGTTCAAGCCTATGCGCGACCAGACCCTCATCGACGAGGTCACCCAGTATGCAGACATCCACGTTCCCGACGGAATTCCTGACAACGTGCAGCTGATTATGCACGGCACGCTCAACATCAACGCCCAGGTCGAGAACATCGGTTTCGTGGCCCAGGTTATCGGCCAGCCCGATATGCACCACTACCATCACCTCGGCGATGCCATCACGCTGACCGACGGCAAGATCTACGATCCGTCCCTGAAACCTTATGAGGTTCGCGGCGACCGTTCCGGCACTGCCGACGACCGTTTCGTATTCACCAGCCGCTTCAGCCCTTCAGGCATAATGCAGGACATCGTTTCCCTCGCAGCCGCATATCCGGCACTGAAAGACTACTATCCTGAGGAGGCAGAACGCTCTCTGAAGAATGCCGAGATGTTGTGGGACAAGCACTTCGAAGCTGCAGCACCGCAGACAAATGCCAACGCCGCAGCCGCCGGAGCACGCCGTATGGGTGGCGATTCGCGTATCAACGCAGCCATAGAGCTCTGGATTGCCACCGGCAACCAGAAGTACAAAGACTTCTTCCTTCCGCTAATCGAGCAACAGCTCAATGCACAGCCTGAGCCTGTACGCGCCAATGGAAATGTATCTAACGGAATGTTCGGTTCCGCTTTCAGCGGCGGTCCCAACCTGACCAACGCATTGAAGATATATCCGTATATGGACAAGAAATTCCAGGACAAGGTGAAAGCCCTGGTTCCTGCCTATGTGGATATGATTACCCGCGGCGGCAGGGACAACCCTTACGGTGTAGCCATTACCGGTGCAAGCTGGGCAGGCAATGCTTCCATCATCACCAGCGCATACAACTGCTACAAGATCTGGAAGTACTTCCCGGATATGATCGATCCTGAGTTTGTCCTCGCCGGACTGAACTACATCTTCGGCTGCCACCCCGACAGCAACGTATCATTCGTCACCGGTGTGGGTGTCAACACCAAGAAGGTGGCTTACAATGCCAACCGCGCCGACTATTCTACTATCCCCGGCGGTATCGTTCCCGGCTTGCTGGTGAAGGAAGATTTCTTCGAGAACAAGGATGACTATCCGTTCCACTGGGGTGAGAACGAGTCCTGCATCAACACTGCTCCGCAGTACGTGCTCCTCTGCCTTGCCTGCGACGAGATCGCCCGCGCAATCAACAAGTAGCCGCTGAGGCATAAAAGAAAAAGGTCGCTGAAAACAGCGACCTTTTTTCTTTTTACTCTCACTTCTAATCCAGGAGGCCTTTGAGCCAGATGCTCAGGTCGCGCATCCAGGCGTCGCGGTATTCGAAGTCCAGATGGTCAGTCCAGCCGTGGCCGCCTACAGGGTAGATGTGAAGGGCTGCCGGAACGTGGTGAGCTCTCAGCGCCTCATAGTATCTGATACTGTTCTCGCAAGGAACGACCCTGTCGTCGGAATTGGCCATGATGAACGCGGGAGGAGTGTCGGCGGTCACCTGCTTCTCGTTGCTGTACTCCTCTATCAGAGCCTTGGGGGCGTTGCGGCCCAGAAGATTGATAATGGATCCCATATGAGCTATCGCCGGGTCCGCAGAAATCACGGGATAGTGCAGGATCTGGAAATCAGGGCGCTCTTCGGGCTTGGTGAAATGGGTTGCCGCCATCGATGCAAGGTGTCCTCCGGCAGAGCATCCAAGGATTCCGAGTTTCTTGAAGCCATACTCGGCTGCGTGGGATTTCAGCACGCGCATTGCCTCGTGCACGTCATCCAGGGGAACTTCCTTATGCCCGTTGGGCAGCCTGTATTTCAGCACGGCATACACGATTCCCTGATCGGTGTACCACTTGGAGTTGGCATAGCCTTCGGTTCTGTCCCATACTGAAGAGTAGCCGCCTCCGGGGCATACGAGGATGGCAAGACCATTGGGATTCTGGGGCAGGAATACTGCAAGGGTGGGCTTGGTGATATTGAGGGAGTGGGTTCCGTTGTCGACTTCCTCGCCTGTGAGGCCGTTGTCGGTGGGAGCACCGTCGGGCCAGAGGTTGAACATCACGTCAGGCTTGGGAAAGTTGTTGACGGGATTCTGTGGAGCGTTCTGGGCCAAGGTCAGCACCGTGCCGAGAAGAAGCACAGCTGCAGCGGCAAGAACTTTTTTGAAGCAGGCTTTTTTCATTGTATTGTGTTTTATTATGTCCGGTACTATAAGGCTAAGTTACTATCTTTTTATTATTTTTGGTAAGTCTTTATAACCTCTGACCTCCTATGAAAGAAAAAACCTGCCTGTTCAGGATTCCGGCAGCGCTGGCTCTGTGCATCCTGATGCTTTGCAGCCTGGCCTGCTCCCGCGATTCAATACGTATCAAGACAGATGACGGCACGCTGATTCTCCGCCCCCTCTATTCCAACGCAGTCCGCGTGCAGGTGGTTCCGCAGGGACAGACCCTGCCCGAAGAACTGGTCTACACCGAGAAGGTACGCACACCGAAATATAAAGTGCAGAAAAGCGACGGCGGCATCGAACTGAGCACTGCCGATATGAAGGTTCGCTACTCGCACGCCGACGGCTTGCTGACTTTCCTCGACGCTGAAGGCAAGGTTCTTCTCAGCGAGAAGGCCGGAGGCCGTTCGGTGCAGCAGTCCTCAGTCCAGGACGTGCCGGTATACGCCGTATCGCAGACCTTCTTATCCCCGAAAGACGAGCATCTCTACGGCACGGGACAGTTCCAGGACGGATATCTGGACATCCGCGGCCTGACCCGCCGCCTGACCCAGGTCAACACCCAGATCGCCATTCCGTTCGTGATGTCCAGCAAGGGCTACGGCCTGCTCTGGAACAATTACGGCCTGACCGATTTCAATCCTGCAGGAAACAGCGTAACTCTCAGTCCCGTCGAGGAAGGAGCCGGCCAGACGGTCAACGCCACCGGAACTTCAGGCAACCGCCGCGAGATGCGCTTCTCCAGGATATTCAAAGGCACGCTGGACATACCACAGGAAGGTGAATACGCACTTCTGCTCGATGTCGGACAGAAGATGGCCCGCAGGCATTTCCTCTCTGTCGACGGAGAGGCCGTCATAGATGTTTCAAACACCTGGCTGCCTCCTACCGCATCTGTCATCGTCACTCTCCCTGCCGGCAGTCACGAGCTGAGCGTCGAAGGTGTGCGAGGCGACAGCCCTCAGGTTTTCTGGAGGAAAGTCACTGACGAAACCACTCTGAGTTCTCCCGTTGCAGCAGCACTCGACTACACCGTCTTCGCTGGCAGCGGTGACGAAGTCATATCTACATACCGCACGCTGACCGGCCCCGTGCCGCAGATGGCTGATTGGATGTTCGGATACATCCACTGCCGCGAGCGCTACCACTCACAGGACGAGATCCTGGAGAATGCCAACGGCTTCAAGGAGCGCGGCCTGCCTCTGGATGTCATCGTGCAGGACTGGCAGTGGTGGGGCAACACCGGCTGGAACTCGATGGAGTTCGACCGCGAGCACTATCCCGACCCGGCTGCCCTCACCTCAGCCCTCCACGACATGGGCACGCGCTTTATGATTTCGGTTTGGTCCAAGGTCGACCGCAACTGCGCCCTGGGACAGAAGCTGAACGAGCGCGGCTTCTACATCGACGGCACTGACTGGATCGACTTCTTCAAACCCGACGCAGCGGCTTTCTATGTCGAGAGTTTCCGCGACAGCCTCGCCCTCCCCTATGGAATCGACGCCTGGTGGTTCGACGCCACCGAGCCTGAGAACGATGACCTTGCCGGCCGCCTGATCGGTCCTGACCAGGTTCCAGGAGAGCTTTATCGCAACGTCTATCCCCTGATGGTCAACCGCACTATGTATGAGGGGCTGAAAGACGTGACTCCCGACCACAATCCGGTGATCCTCACACGAAGTGCCTTCACCGGCATCCAGCGCTACGGCGTGGTGACCTGGTCCGGCGACGTAGGCAACGATTTCGGCACTCTGCGCAGGCAGATTGCGGCTGGTCTGGGCCAGATGGCCGCAGGACTGCCCTGGTGGACCTACGATGCCGGCGGATTCTTCCGTCCCGGCGACCAGTATACTTCCGAAGAATACCAGGAGCGTCTCGTACGCTGGGTGCAGGCTTCAGTCTTCCTGCCGTTTATGCGTGTGCACGGCTATATGAGCCAGACCGAGCCCTGGCGCTACAGCGAACAGACATACAACCTTATGGCTACGGCGATGAAGCAGCGCGAGCAGTTGCGCCCCTACATCCTGGACTGCGCTAAGAAAGTATCCGAGGATGGCTACACGATGATGCGTCCGCTGGTATTCGACTTCGCTTCTGACCCCGAGGCGTTGAAGCAGGACTGCGAGTTTATGTTCGGCCCGAAATATCTGGTATGCCCCGTAACCGAGGCCGGAGTCAGCAGCTGGAAAGTCTACCTTCCGAAAAACGAAGGCGGCTGGACCGATCTCCGCACAGGTGAAAAATACGAGGGTGGACACTACGTAGAAGTTCCTGTCGACATCACCGCAATTCCGGTGTTCGTACGCTGAAACCGTCTAAAGGATTCTGGCGTTCTTGGCCTTTGAGATAAGCTCAGGGGTATTGGCTGCATCGAATTTCACAAGAAGTTTCTTGCGATACCATTTGATTGTTTCCGGGCTCAGGAATATCTTGTCCGCTATCTGGGGGCCGGTGAAGCCTTCCGACATAAGCCGGAGTATCTCCATCTCGCGCTTCGACAGCTCCGGAGCGCCCTGCGGCACTTGAATCTCGCCGATGGTCTCTTCCAGGACATCTCCGACCTCTTTGTTGTCCTTGCGTGAACGGCGAAGTTTGCTGCCAAGCAGAAGTGCGGCGGCGGCAAGCACGGCTATCAAAGCCAGAGAACATATGGCCAATATCAGATGGCGTCGCTGCTCACGCAGCAGCTGGCCCATAATGTCAAGCGTCTCAAGCCTTGCCCTGAACTCCTGGTCCTCGTGGAGAGAGAAATATCTGTCTGCTTCCTCAAGGCACTGCAGGCCTTTGCGGATTCGTCCTTCGGCGAGATACAGGGCTCCGAGCCCTTTCAGCGGGCTGGCTATCCAGAGAGAATCCCCTGCGGCGCGACCATATTCCAACGCCTTCTCGTAACATTCACGGGCTTTGCCGTAATCCTTTTCCTCCAGCCAGGTTTCTCCCATATTGTAATGCAGGACGGCGTTGCTCTCGTTCCATCCGTAGCGGTCGAAAATCTCTCCCGCCCTGTCATAATACTCGAAAGCCTTGTCCAGGTCCCCCATCATATTGTAAAGGTTGCCCAGGGTGCCGTACATCGACGAGAATCCGTCATCCAACTGCTTCTGGTCATACCCTTCCGGATTCGTCGGCGAGGTGGCCCCTGCTGCCATCTTGTCCAGCGCCTCAAGGGCAAGGTTGTAATAGAATGCGGCGCTGTCATACTGATCCTTCGCCCAGAAATGCTGGCCGATTATCTTGGCCGCATCCTTGACGGAGTTCTGCCATCCTTTCTTCTGGCCAAGGCCCAGAAGTTTGCGCGCATAGTACTCGCTCTTGACGCCGTTTGTCTGAAGATAGCCCTGCATCAACTCCTCATAATCCAGAAGCAGTCCGGAAAGGACGCTGTCCGAAGCGGCATCTATGTCTTGCTGGGTCCAGCGGGCCACCACGGCCTCGAGGGAATCGACATTATGGCCTCTGTGGTCATTGTATCCAGCCATTTGCTGGGAGAATGATGCGACAGCAATAATGCCCGTCAATATGAATCTTCCGAATCTTTTCATACCATAAAGATAACATATTACGCTGTTTCCGTACGAAATAGGGGCTATTTCCACCCTTTGGGGTGGTGCTTATGGAGAATAATATGGTGACCTTTATGTTGGATTGAAATCTATTAAAAACACTATAATGAAAAAGATTCTTTTGCTCGTTATGAGCCTTCTCCTCGTCTGCGGCACTGCAAGCGCGCAGGGTATTCTCAAGAATCTTGGCGAAAGAGCCAAAAACGCGGTGGAGAACAATATCGGAAACAAGGTTGAGGACGGTGTCAACAAAGCCCTGGACGGCATCCTCGGCGGCAAGAAGGACAATGACAAATCTACTAACAGCAAATCGGCAGCAACTGACGATGCGGAAATCGAGGAAGCTGCCGCAAAAGATGAGGCTGTCGACTTCGCAGAGATCCGTGCAAACAGCGACTTTGCCACTGGCGCAAATGTTTTCTTCTCTGATGACCTGAATGGCGAGCAGATGGGAGAATTTCCTTCTAAATGGGACCTGTTGTCGGGAAGTTCCGTCGAAGTAGCGAATATATTGGGCAAGAAGGCCATCAGGATGGAATCATCCAAGATTCAGCCGTTGATGGAAGAAAAGGAATACCTGCCAGAAGAATTCACTATCGAGTTCGACGTGCTTGCCCAGCCTGCCCAGGAAGGATCCGGTTGGGATGCAACACTCGACCTGATAATGGATGGTGAGAATGGCAAAAGAGTGTTCGACATCCGTATGAGTCCAGAATATCATCCCTACTATGGCGGTGTGTATAACGGCATTGATTGGGGCTGGGGTGCAGAGAACCCCAATGGCACCAATATGGACGGAGCGCCCGGAACGCAGGTCATCAACAAGTATTTGAAAAAGAACGAATGGAACCACATTGCCATCTCTTTCAACAAACGTGCGTTCAAGATGTATCTGAACTACCAGCGAATCGTGAACATCCCTAATATGATTCAACCTCGCTCCTGGTGGATTGAGGGATCATCTGACAGCGACAAGGGTGTCTTCGTGACCAATATCGTTATGGCAAAAGGCGCTGTCGAACTATATGAGCGCAATGCCACGGATTATTCTTCCGCCGTTGAAAAAGCCATTGCAGAAACAGGAAAATTCGTGACCAACAACATTCTCTTCGAGACCGGCAAGGCGACCCTGAAGCCGGAGTCGATGGAGGAGATCCAGAAAGTGGCTGAATATATGAAGAAGAATCCTTCTGCCCGCTTCGAAGTCCAGGGTCATACCGACAACCAGGGCAGCGATGCCGTCAACGACCCTCTCAGCCAGCAGCGTGCGGAGGCCGTCGTTGCCGCCCTTGAGAAGGAAGGCGTCGATCCTTTCAACCTCCGTCCCGTAGGCAAGGGCAGCCACGAGCCCGTCGCAGACAACAGCTCCGACGAAGGCCGCGCCAAGAACCGCCGAGTAGAGTTCATCAAGAGATAAGGACGAACTGAAACATATCATATCGAAAAAGACGGCTGACCGGCCGTCTTTTTTGCGTTATTTTCAGTACATTTGATAAACACACTTTTATTGCTTCTATGAAACATCCGCTTATCACAATGATGGTCCTGGCCCTGCTGGTTCCGGCTGTCCTGCCGGCGCAGACCCGCAGCCAGATCGACCAGCTTTCTCAATCCATCGAAGACAACCTCACTGGCAATATTCTTCCTTTCTGGAGAGATTATTCAGTCGATCCTGCAGGAGGTTTCTATGGGACCGTGATGAACGACGGCAGTCCCGTCGAAAGCGACAAGGGAGCAATCCTGAACGCCCGCATCCTCTGGACCTTCTCCCGTGCCTACAGGATTTATGGCCTGCCTGAATATAAGGAGCTGGCCGACAGGGCTGCAGAGTACTTCAAGGCACATTTCATCGACAGGCGCTACGGCGGAGTCTTCTGGAACGTGGACAAGGACGGCAATATGTCTGACGGCACAAAGCAGACTTACGCCAATGCTTTCGCCATCTACGGCCTGTCCGAACATTTCCGCGCCACGGGCGACCTGAGCAGCCTGGAAACAGCCAAAGACGTCTACTGCACGCTGGAAGAGCGCACCCACGACACCGTGCGCAAAGGGTACTACGAGGTATTCGCCCGCGACTGGAGCCATACCGACGTCGTCGGTGTGGACGAGCACGAGAACGCTACCAAGACTATGAACACCCACATCCACTTGATGGAAGGTTTCACCAATCTCTACTTTGCCTGGCCGGATCCGGGGCTGAAGGACAACATACTCGAGCTTATCAAGATCATGCAGACACATCTGTATGACTCAGACACCAAGCATCTGATCCTTTACTGCGACGACGACTGGAACGTGGTCGGCACAGATGCATCATACGGACACGATATAGAAACTTCCTGGCTGCTCTGTGAATCAGCAGAAGCCGTCGGTG
>JAGCFF010000071.1 GCA_017650285.1 Bacteroidales bacterium | reverse complement strand
GGACATTTCCAGCACCTGATATTTCAATGAGGAACTGCCGCAGTTCAGAACAAGAATCTTCATACTGTCAAATATTATCATTAATCCTTCAAATTTAACAAAAATAAATGATAACTTCGTCGGCAGAGGAGGTTGAAATGGTGAAAGGTAGAGACATTATCTTCTATGCGCTCGCATACTTGCTGGGGGACGTGCTGTGGCAGGTCCTTCTGTCTTCTTCAGGCATTGCCGGCATCATAATCCTTGCGGTCCTGCTGGCCGCAGCATCTTGCTTCTGCATCGTCTCACTCGGCGGCGGACGGGCGGACGGTGTAGCGGGAACCTTATGCCTGCTGGGCTTCGCCCTGCTCGGGGCTTCGGGCGCCGCGGTCGGCGGGCTTACGGGCGAAGGCCGGCTCATCTTCGAGAAGGCGGCGCAGCTCAAGGCTTCGATATCGGGACTGCTGGACGGCCTTCTTCCGGACGGTAACAAGGCTGAAGTCGCCATCGCGAAAGCCCTCGCCATCGGCGACAAGTCGCTGATCGATTCCGCCCTCCGCAACCAGTACAAGGCCAGCGGCGCAATGCATCTGCTGGCGCTGAGCGGACTTCACGTGGGTGTGGTCTATGCTTTCCTGAAGGCTCTCCTGTCGATATTCGGAAACAGCCCGGCCGCGCAGGCGGCGAAAAGGACGGTGACGCTCATCATCCTGTGGGCGTTCGCACTGATCTCCGGCCTGAGCAGTTCCATCTGCCGCGCCGTCACTATGATTACGGTTTATGAGGTAGGGAGCTTCTTCGGAGCCGGCCGGGATATGCTCCGCTCGCTGGCGATCAGCGCCCTGCTTATATGCGTAGTCAACCCGGACGCCCCTTTCGGCATCGGGTTCCAGCTTTCTTACAGCGCTGTGCTGGGTATATACTTCCTGTTCCCGAGGCTCAAGGCACTGCTCAAATACCGCAGCCCGCTGCTCGGCTACATCTGGAACACGCTCTGCCTGTCCATCAGCTGCCAGGCGGCCACGGCCCCGCTCGCATTTCTCTATTTCGGAAGTTTCCCCAGGTATTTCCTGGTCACCAACCTGCTGGCCATCCCTCTTAGTTCGGCCGCAATGTGGCTGCTCCCCATAACGATCGCCGCCCGGAACATCCCTTTGATAGGAGTGCCGGGCGGCAGGATTCTGCTTTTAATTCTCAGGACCCTCAACGAGGTCATAAGCATCATAGCATCGCTATGACACTTTACTCGGCTGCAGGTCGATCGTTGGCTTTCGTCACATTTATTGTACGGCCCATATGCTCGGTACCGTCAAGGGCTGCTATCGCTCTTTCTGCATCTGCATCATCCATCTCGACAAAGCCATAGCCGCGTGAACGGCGGGTTTCCTTATTCACAATGATTCTTGCAGATGATACGTTTCCGAACGGGGTGAAAAGCTCGATGAGATTTTCTCTTCTGGCCTTAAAGCTCAGGCCATAAACGAAAATGGTCATAGTTAAACATTTTTAGGTTAAGTGGGGTATCAAAGATAATACAATTCAACCTAAAAATGTAACAAATTCAAAATTAAATGACACAATTGTCGCTTCCGTCGAAGCAGTGGGTGCATATACAGCTCTTATCCAGCCCTACAGCCTTCACCAGATTGTCGATGTTGTTGAACTTGAGAGTGTCCATCTTGAGCTCCTTGCGGATGGCATCGACCATTGCGACATACTTGTCGCTGCCGTACATCGCGTATTCCTTGAGATTCTTGTCGTGACTGCCCTCGAGATCCTTGATCACCCTGCGTGAAATGAATTCGAGGGGTGACTTCGATGCGGAATAGTTGAGGAAGGGACAAGGGAAGATCAGAGGAGGACAGCTGATGCGGATGTGCACCTCGCGGGAACCGTGGCTCCTGAAGGCCTCGACATTGTCGCGGAGCTGGGTGCCGCGGACTATGGAATCGTCGCAGAAAGCGACGCTGCGGCCTCTCATAATCGAGTAGTTGGGGATGAGCTTCATCTTGGCCACGACGTCCCTCATACTCTGGTCTGCAGGCATAAAGCTGCGGGGCCAGGTGGGCGTATATTTAACCACGGCGTTGCGGTAGGGTATGCCGCGTCCCTGCGCATAGCCCAGCGCCATGCAGGTTCCTGAATCGGGAATGGAAGACACTATGTCGACAGGAGTATCATCCTGCTGCCCCATAAGGCGGCCGAGATTGTAGCGCACGTCGTCGACATTGACGCCTTCATATGCGGCTGAGGGGTAGCCGTAATATATCCAGAGGAAAGAGCAGATATGGAGCCTGCCCCTCGGCTCGAGGATCTGCTTGAAGCCTTCCGCCGTTATCAGGACAGCTTCTCCCGGACCGAGCTCGTAGCACTTCTCGTAGCCAAGGTTGCAGAAACTGAAGTCCTCGTTGGCCACAGCGTAAGCGTCATCCTTCTTGCCTATTACAAGTGGAGTGCGGCCGTTGAAATCCCTGGCTGCGATAATGCCTTCCTGGGTCAGGAGCAGGAGCGAGCAGGAGCCGTAGACCTTGTGGTGCATGATGTCGATTCCCTCGGCGAATGTCGACCCTTCAGTGATGAGATGGCACACGAGCTCAGTGGCGTTGGTGGTGCCGTCACTCATTTCAGTGAAGTTCTTGCCTGAGTCGAGCACCTGCTGCTCAAGCCGGTCGATATTGCTGATCTTGGAAACCGTGACGGCTGCGAACCTTCCCAGATGCGAGCTCATCACTATCGGCTGGGACTCGTTGTCACTTATGACACCGATGCCGCTGTTGCCCTCGAACTTATAGAGTTCGGCTTCGAATTTGACCCTGAAATATGATTGTTTGAGACTGTGGATGGAACGCACGAAGGAACCGTCGGGATTGATGCTCGCCATACCGCCTCGCTTCGTTCCAAGATGTGAATGATAATCAGTTCCGTAGAACAGATCAGTCACGCATTTTCTTTTGGAAATGACTCCGAAAAGACCCCCCATTGTGATAGTTTGATAGTTTTAGTTTAAAAAGGAAGGCTGCCGTTCGGGCAGCCTTCCTTATGGTCATATTGGTTTATTCGCCTTTCAAGAAGTCGTTGTACTTGTCGTAAGCAGCCTGATAGCTGGCGCCTTTGTCCCTGAACCTGAAGTAGATATTCTTCAGATAATCAGCGATGGCAGTCTTGATGTCGTTGTCCTTAGCCATCTCGAAAGCTTTCTCGAAAGGAGCGATGGCCTGCTCGAGATAACCGTTGAGCTCGTCTACGAGTTTGGCATATTTAGCATCGTCCAACTCGAGGCTGGCTTTCTCCTGAGTCTCAACTGCGCGGTCGTAATAAAGGAGACCTTTGTTGAGGACACCGTAGATGTAGTTGGGATCTACTGCACTTGACTTGTCGTAAAGCTCGAGAGCCTTGTCATAGTTGCCGAGTTTCTTGTAAGCGTCGCCTTCTACATAGAAGAGAGATGCGTTGGTCGGGTCGTTGGCCTGAGCATTGTGAAGCAGGGTGAACAGCTTGTCGGGCTCGGTGCCGCTCTCAAGATAGTGGTTGATGAGGCCGACGAGGATTGCCTGGCTGTTGGGGAATTTCTCGAAACCGCTTTCGAGAGTCTTCATTGCGGTCTCGGCATCACCTTCTGCCTTGTAAAGGTCTGCAAGGTTAGAATAGACGTTACCTTCGTTGTAATAACCCTTGTCCATGCAGGCTTTGTATTTCTGGATGGCGAGAGTCCTGTTGCCTGCCAGTGCAGCCATAAGACCGGCGTTGTACGCACTGAGAGAGTCGAAAGAGTTGAGGATCTTGCCTGCTGAAACAGCACCAGCCTTGTCGAAGATCCTGCTTGCCTCTGCGGGATTGCCTGCGAGGTAAGTGCTGACAGCCTCTGTATACATGTTATCGTGGATGGTATTGGCCTTCTCAGCATAAGACTTGTTGGTAGAAGCCTTGGGATCAAGTGAGTAAGCTTTCTCGAGAGCCTCGATAGCCTTGTCGAGAGGATTGTCGACTACAGGTTTGGTGATGATCCAGAAATCGAGGACGTCATCCCTGAAGTAGAGGTCCTTGTTATCATAAGAAACCACTTCGTACTCAGTTCCCTCGGCACCTGTCTTGGTGCTGATGCCGGTAGCCTTCTGGCCTTTCAGGAACACGTTCACGTCGCTTGATGAGCTACCTGTCAGGATGTTCTGTGCAGGAGCGTCGAAAGCTTTCACGTATGCGTCGCTGAGTGCAGTCCAGGTAGCAGCCTTGGCAGCCTTGCCTGCATTCTGAGAAGCTGCGACAGCTTTATCCAATGCCTTCTTGGCATCCACCACTGCTTTAGCTTCAGATGCATTGGTACCTGCGCCGATAGCTGCAGTGATAGTACCGCCGCCACCCTGAGGACGACCGCCGCCACCGGGGCCACCCATACCGCCGCGCATTCCGCCGCCACCGCCACCCATAGGCGGCTGGGCCATTGTCATCATCGAAATTGAAGATGCAAGAACAAAAAGGAGAATCTTTTTCATTTTAGTGTAGATTAGTTGTTATTCTGTTTGTGTTTGCTGATTGTCTGAATTGGACTCTGAATCCTGGGCCGGTTCCGCAGCCGTTTCCGCTGTCGTGTTGTCTTCGCTCTTGCTGACCACGCAGACTGCTGCGATGCTGTCGTTCTCCCTGATGTTTATCAGTTTGACTCCCTGTGTCGCCCTGCCTGCCACCTTGATGTCCGAAGCCGCCATCCTTATGGTGATGCCTGACTTGTTGATGATCATCAGGTCGTTGTCGTCGGTCACATCCTTTATGGCTATCAGCGGGCCTGTCTTTTCAGTTATGTTAATGGTCTTTACTCCCTTTCCTCCCCTGTTGGTAATGCGGTAGTCCATTATCCTCGATCTCTTGCCGTATCCGTTCTCGCTGACTACCAATACCTGCGGCAGGTTATCTTCCGGAATGTCTGCATCAACACAAATCATGCCAACGACCTCATCGCCCTCTGAAAGGCTTATTCCACGCACTCCTGTGGCCGTTCTGCCTATTGCGCGGGCCTTGCTCTCATGGAAGCTGCAGAGGTATCCGTCGCGGCCTGCGAGCTGCACGTAATTGTTGCCGTTGGTAAGACGGGCCTCGATGAGGGCATCCCCTTCGCGGATATTCACGGCGATCACACCGTTGGCGCGGGGACGTGAATACGCCTCGAGAGAGGTTTTCTTGATGACGCCGGACTTGGTGGCGAGGATCACGTAGTGGCTGTCGACATATTCCTTGTCGTCGAACGACTTGACGTTGATGTACGCCTGCACGACATCGTCGGGCTCTATGTTGATGACGTTCTGGATGGCGCGGCCCTTGGAAGCCTTGGCGCCTTCAGGGATCTCGTATACCTTGAGCCAGTAGCACTTGCCGTTCTTGGTGAAGAACATCATAGTGCTGTGCATATTGGCTACGTATATATGCTCGATGAAATCTTCTTCGCGGGTGGTGCTGCCCTTCGAGCCGACACCGCCGCGGTTCTGGAGACGGTATTCGGTCAGCGGGGTGCGCTTGATATAGCCCAGATGTGAAATGGTGATGACCACGTCCTCGTCAGCATAGAAGTCTTCGGGATTGAAGTCTTCAGCGCTCGGGGCGATCTCGGTGCGGCGCTCGTCGCCGTACTTGGCGATGAGGTCCTGCATCTCGTCCTTGATGAGGCCGTACTGGAGGCTCTCGTCGTCGAGGATGGCCTGCAGATGGTGGATGAGGACTTCCAGCTCGTCGTACTGGGCCTGGAGCTTGTCGCGTTCCAGACCGGTCAGCTGGCGCAGACGCATCTCCACGATGGCGTCGGCCTGCGGCTGGGTGAAGCCGAATTTCTCCATCAGGCCGTCGCGGGCTTCCTGGACTGTCTTCGATGCACGGATATGCTCGATGATCAGGTCGATGATGTCCAGAGCCTTGAGCAGACCTTCGAGGATGTGGGCCTTCTTCTGGGCGGCGTCGAGGTCGAAGCGTGTCCTGCGGAGCACGACTTCGTGGCGGTGACGCACGAAATATTTGATGAGGTCCTTGAGGTTCAACAGCCTGGGGCGGCCGTCCACAAGGGCGATGTTGTTCACTGAGAAGCTGGCCTGCAGCTGGGTATACTTGAACAGGGTGTTCAGCACCACGTTGGCCACGGCGCCCATCTTCAGCTTGATGACGATGCGCATACCCTTGCGGTCGCTCTCGTCGTTGATGTATGAGATGCCGTCGATCTTCTTGGCCTCTACGAGCTCGGCGATCTTCTCGATCAGCTCCTTCTTGTTGATCTGGTAAGGGATCTCAGAAACCACGATGGTCTCGCGGCCGCTGTCGCTGACCTCGATGTCGGTCTTCGAGCGGACCACGATCCTGCCGCGTCCGGTCTCGAAAGCGTCGCGGATGCCCGAGATGCCCTGGATGATGCCTCCGGTCGGGAAGTCGGGACCCTTGATGTGCTCCATCAGGCCTTCGACTGTTATGTCGGGATCGTCGATGTATGCGCAGATGGCGTTGCAGACCTCGGTGAGGTTGTGCGGAGCCATATTGGTGGCCATACCGACAGCGATACCCGCAGCACCGTTCAGGAGCAGCAGGGGAGCCTTTGCGGGAAGAACTGTGGGTTCATCCAGAGACTCGTCGAAGTTCGGCATGAAGTCGACGGTATCCTTGTCGAGGTCTTCGAGAACTTCCTCGGCCAGCTTCTCGAGCTTGGCCTCGGTGTAACGCATCGCAGCGACCGGGTCGCCGTCCACGCTTCCGAAGTTGCCCTGTCCGAAGACAAGGGGATATCTCATATTCCACGGCTGTGCGAGACGGGCCATGGCGTCATATACGCTGGAATCACCGTGAGGGTGATATTTACCGAGAACCTCTCCTACGATACGGGCGGACTTCTTGGTGCTTCCGCTGCTGCCTACTCCGAGGCCTTCCATACCGAACAGAACGCGCCTGTGCACCGGTTTCATGCCGTCCCTGACATCGGGAAGGGCACGTGACACAATCACCGACATAGAATAGTCTATGTAGGCACTCTTCATCTCCGACTCGATACTGATCGGTATCAGGCGCCCGCTGGGTTCTTCTACAATGTTGTTTTCTTCAAAATCCATCTAAAAACTTCTCTTCAAATATCGGGTAAAGATACGAAAATATTTGTAAGGGACAAGAAGAATCTATCAACAGATTCTAAGAACTTTCATACCTTTACACCATGACTTTTGCTGACGAATTCGCCGGATTCATAGACGCCAGGGGAATAGCCTGCAGCAGAGAGGATCTGCTCTTCTCCTTTCCCGACAGGGGAATAGCCGTCAGGCTTGTCCCCCTCGAGGGCTTCGAGCGCCCGGAGCGCACCCCTGGGACCATCTACCTCTATGAAGACCGGTGGAGGGCCGCCGGACCGTACGTCAGGGAAAGGACTCTGGCCCATCTCGGCTTCTACAGGAAGATTTTCGCAAGGAAATGCGACATAAAGCGCATAGACGCGGTCGAAGCCGCCCGGTTCCTGGAGCTCCACCACAGCTACGGCACGGCCAAGGCGAAATATAAATACGGTATGTTCCTGGGCGACGAACTCGTGGCTGTGTCGCTGTTCTCCTCTCCCCGCACCATACCCCGAGACATCGACGGCCGCCGGCTGCCCCTGCGCTCATTCGAGTGGGTGCGCTACGCCAGCCTTTCATCAAGCCGCATTTCCGGCGGAATGAGCCGTATGCTGGCCCGTTTCGTCGAAGACAACGACCCGGACGAAGTGATGACCTATGCCGACCTGGAGTGGTCCGAAGGCACAGTCTATGTCCGGATGGGGTTCCACGAGGCCGGGCTGCGCGAGCCTGTGACCTTCTGGGTGAACCCGGAAACTTTCGCCAGGGAGCGCACCGCTGACTGCGGAGGCATAAAAATCACTAACTTCGGCAGTCTCAAATATCTGAAACAATATATAAAACCATAAATATGAAAAAGCTCATCATTGCATTCCTTGCCTTCGCGGCAATTCTCAGCTCTTATGACGCCTTCGCCCAGGAAGCCGACCCTTGGGACAGTTCCCAGGTCTTCGCGGTACGCGACACCCAGGCCCTGGCACTCGATTTCTATTTCCCCCAGCACCAGCAGAGGTCTGACTCGCTCAGGCCCTGCATGATATTCGTCTACGGAGGCGGCTTCGTGGACAACAACCAGCGCAGCCCCTTCTACACCAGGTTCTGCCGCGCGATGGCCGAACAGGGCTATGTAGCTGTCGCCAGCGACTACCGTCTCGGCCTGAAGGATTTTCACGGAGGCAGCATCTTCAAGATGATGGAGCCCGTCCGCCATTCCATCGACATAGCGACAGAAGATCTTTTTGCAGCCGTCGACTACATCCTGCGCAATGCCGAGGCTCTGCGCATCGACAGGGACAGGATCATTCTCTGCGGCAGCAGCGCCGGAGCCATTTCAGTGCTCCAGGCCAACTACGAGCTGAGCAACCGCACCCCGATGACCTCCGCGATGCCCGCCGATTTCCGCTTTGCAGGCGTGATCTCCTTCTCCGGAGGAGTGTTCTCGAGCAAGGGTGAATGCAAATACGAAGTCCACGACCCGGCTCCCACTTTCTTCCTGCACGGCGACACCGACAGGCTGGTGCCCTACAACAAGATCCAGATCTTCCGCCTCGGCATGTTCGGCAGCAAGCCGCTCGCAGCAGGCTTCAAGGATGCCGGATATCCCTATTGCTTCGCCACTTTCCTGAACCACTCCCACGAAGTGGCAGCCTTCCAGATGGAGCAGTTCGACGCCGTGCTGTGGTTCATCGACAACTATATCGACAAGGGCAGCAACTTGCAGATCGATATGGAAATCAACGATATGGACCACAAGATCGGCAAGGTCTACGCCAACCCCCAGCAGGCATATTCTAGAGGGTTCTGAGGCAAAACGATAGGTTTCTAAATTATTATTTCTTAAATTCGCTTGATTCTTTTCGAATTTTTAGAACACAAAATTCACTATATGAACACTAAAACAACCAATTTCAGGTGGGTGATATGCTCCATGTTGTTCCTTGCAACAACGGTCAATTACCTTGACCGTCAGGTGCTCTCGCTGACCTATGACGAATTCATCAAGCCAGAATTCCACTGGACTGATGCAAACTACGGTACAATCACCAGCTTCTTCTCCATCTTCTATGCTCTCGTCAGCCTCTTCGCCGGCAAGTTCATCGACTGGATGGGAACCAAGAAGGGATACCTGATCGCAATCGGAGTATGGTCTTTCGGTGCCGTCCTCCACGCAGCCTGCGGCTGGGCCACCACCCTTTTCGTTGACGGTATCGACAACGTGGCAGCTCTCAGGGCTGTCGAAGCAGGAAGCAATGTTGCACTTGCCATATCGACGGTTTCCGTCTATATGTTCCTGTTCTGTCGAGGCATCTTGGCACTAGGTGAGTCCGGAAACTTCCCGGCAGCCATCAAGACCACGGCAGAGTACTTCCCTAAGAAAGACAGGGCTTTCGCAACTTCAATCTTCAATGCCGGTGCTTCTGTAGGTGCTCTCGCAGCTCCTCTCTGCATCCCCGCTCTCGCCAAGAATCTCGGATGGGAAATGGCATTCATCATCATCGGTGCCATCGGTTTCGTATGGATGTTCTTCTGGGCCTGGCTCTACAACAAGCCCGAAAAGAGCAAATACGTGAACTCATCTGAGCTCGAGTATATCCACCAGGATGACGCTGAAGAAAAGGCTGAAGCAGCCAAGGCCGCCGCTGCTGCGAAAGAAGAGAAATCCATTTCTTTCCTGCAGTGCTTCAAATACAAACAGACCTGGAGCTTCATCACCGGCAAGTTCTTTACCGACGGTGTATGGTGGTTCTTCCTGTTCTGGGCTCCTTCTTACTTCGCCAACCAGTTCGGAATCAAAGCATCAAGCCCTAAGGGCCAGGCTCTCATCTTCACTCTCTACGCTATTGTGACAGTAGTTTCCATCTTTGGTGGATATCTGCCGAAACTGTTCGTTGAGAAGAAAGGCATGCACCCTTACCCGGGCCGTATGCTCGCCATGTTGATCTTCGCCTTCTTCCCCATCGCTGCGCTATTCGC
>JAGCFF010000070.1 GCA_017650285.1 Bacteroidales bacterium | reverse complement strand
GCTACACCAGTATGAGAAGAGCCGGCATCTCCGAGAACGAGATCCTGAAGACCTTCGACGTCCCCACCGAGATGCGTATCTTCACCTGGGACAAGAGAGGCTATGTGGACACCGTGATGACGCCCAACGACTCCATCAAGTACTACAAGTCGTTCCTGAGGGCTGCGTTCGTGGCCGTCGAGCCTAACACCGGCAAGGTGAAGGCCTATGTGGGAGGTCCGGACTACAGATATTTCAAATATGACAATGCAGGGCAGGGCTACCGTCAGGTAGGTTCCACCATCAAGCCCTTCCTCTATACCCTTGCGATGCAGGAGGGCTACACCCCTTGCAACAAGGTGGTGAACATTCCTTACAGCTTCGTGCTCGACGACGGTTCTGTCTGGACTCCCAAGAGTACGGACAAGAGTTCTTACATAGGCAACACCGTGACCCTCAAATGGGGTCTTACCCACAGTTCCAACAACATCTCGGCCTACCTGATGAAGCAGTTCGGCCCGGACGCCATGGTGGGTATGTGCCGCAAGCTCGGCATCAGCAGCTATATGGATCCCGTGTACTCGCTCTGCGTGGGCAGCTGCGATATGTCGGTGATGGAGATGGTGTCAGCATACAACACCTATCCTTCAAGGGGCGTGTTCATCAACTCATATTTCGTGGAGCGCATCGAGGACAACTCCGGCAACCTGCTGGCGAACTTCTCTACACGCAAGCGCGAGGCCATCAGCGACCCCACCGCATACCTTATGGTGAACCTTATGCAGGGCGTCGTCAATGAGGGTACCGCCAGCCGTCTCCGTTGGAAATACGGAGTGGAAGGCGCTGCAGGCAAGACCGGAACCACCAACGACCAGAGCGACGGCTGGTTCATAGGATACATACCGAAACTTACCGCCGGAGTATGGGTGGGCGCCGAGGACCGTCAGGTTCACTTCGAGAGCCTTGCCTATGGCGGCGGTTCATATATGGCCCTGCCGATCTGGGGAATCTTCATGCAGAAGGTGATGGCCGACAAGAGCATCGGCATCCGCAACGGAGAGAGCTTCGTTCCTCCGGTAGGATGGAGTATGAGCCTGGCCTGCACCGGAGGTGACGATGACCTTTCGACAGGCGGAACGAGCGAGGAGGAGGACGAGTTCTTTAATTAAATGATGAAGAAAAAAATAGCAGTTATTTACGGAGGTACATCTTCCGAAAGAGAGATATCCATATTGAGCGGCAGGTATGCTGCTGCGTCCATAGACAGGGACAGATACGAGGTGTATGAAGTGCTTTTCAACGCCGACAACTGGCTTCTGGTTGAATGGGAAAGTGCTGACAGCGACAAGATGAAGGTGCTCGGCACCGTTGACAAGGGCACATTCTCGTGCAACGGCGTCAAGTTCGACGTCGCCTGCATAATGATCCACGGCATCCCGGGAGAGAACGGCCTGCTGCAGGGCTACTTCGAGATGATGGGAGTGCCTGTGACGACCTGCTCTTCTTTCGTCTGCACCGTGGCTTTCAACAAATATTCCTGCAAGGCCTTCCTGCGCGACACAGGCGTGAGGATGGCTGATGACGTGTTCCTCCACAGGGGGGAACCCTACGATGTGGATGAGATAGTCGGCAAGCTCTCGCTGCCGGTTTTCGTGAAGCCGTCGGACGGCGGAAGCAGCTTCGGAGTCACCAAGGTCAAGAAGGCCTCCGACATCCCCGCTGCCATCGCTGCGGCATTCAAGGAGAGTGATACCATCCTGATTGAAAAAGCCATCACGGGAAGGGAAATGACGCAGGCTGCCTATACTTCCAAAGGCAAGGTGGTGCTCCTGCCCGTGACAGAGATAATCACGCAGAACGAGTATTTCGACTACGAAGCGAAATATCTCGGCAAGAGCGACGAGGTGTGCCCCGCAGGCATTACGGCTGAGCAGAAGGCCGACATCGGATTCTGGACCGAAACCCTCTACCGCCACCTCGGCTGCACCGGCCTTATGAGGATGGACTATATTATGGCCGAAGACGGCGTCTATTTCCTCGAGATAAACGCAACTCCCGGAATGACGCGTATGAGCCTTGTGCCCAAGATGCTCAGGGCTGCCCGTATCGACATCAAAGAATTCTATACTGAGCTGATAGAAAGCGCAAGATAGCACTATGACTGTCGGCAGCTACATAAGTATCCTTGCTGAAAAGCTGCAGTCCCTCTATCCTGAGAGGGAGGCGAAGGCAATAGCCGAGAGTCTGGTGTGCAATGTTCTGGCCATCGAGAGGTACAAATGCCTCAGCGAGCCGGAAAGGACGATTACAGAGGAGCAGATGGAGAAGCTGCAGGCGATGGGAGCAGAACTGCTCGAAGCCAAGCCCCTGCAGTATGTCCTCGGCAGCTGTTTGTTTGCGGGCATCCGCATCCGCGTGAGAGAAGGTGTGCTGATACCCCGTCCCGAGACGGAGCAGCTGTTCTCCCTCGCAGCGGAGGATGCCGAAGCCGTGATGGAGGCCAGCGAAGACGACAACTTCAACGTGCTGGACATCTGCACGGGTTCCGGCTGCCTGGCCTATGCCTTCGCATCGGAATTCCCGGACGCGCAGGTGTACGGCTGCGACATAAGCACCGATGCCCTGGCTGTAGCCTGCAAGCAGAGGGTTAAATGTGTCAGGCCGGTATTCTTCGTGGCAGATGTGCTGCAGGCCCCTCCGGCAGGATTGCCCAAGTTCGACGTGATCGTGAGCAATCCGCCCTACATAAGGGAAAGCGAGAAGGCCGCGATGCGCGACAATGTTTTGAAATGGGAGCCGGAGCTGGCGCTGTTCGTGCCGGACGACGATCCGCTGAAGTTCTATAAGGCGCTTGCCGCCTGGTCTTCGGCGCTGCTCAAGGAGAAGGGAGTGATGTGGATGGAGGTGAACGAGGCTCTCGCTCACGAGACTGCGGCTCTTTTCCCCGGCTCGGAAGTGATAAAGGATTTCAATGACAAGGACAGGTTTGTAAAGGTTAGTAGAGGATAGATATGGCTAAGGCAAAAACGGTCTGGTATTGCACTTCGTGCGGCAATGAATATCCCAAATGGATGGGACAGTGCCCTGCTTGCGGGGAGTGGAACACTATGGTCGAAGAACCCAAGGCCGCTTCGTCGGGCAAGGCTGCTGCTCCCTCGCGTTCGAGGGGGTATGTATCCACCGAAAAGGATGCCCGGCCCAAGCCTCTTTCCGAAATCAGCATGTCCGAGGAAAGCCGTTTCTCGATAGGGATAGATGAGGTGGACAGGATACTGGGCGGCGGAATGGTCCGCGGCTCGATGATTCTCATCGGCGGAGAGCCCGGTATCGGAAAGTCGACGCTGGCCCTTCAGATTCCGATGAACTGTCCGGAAATCAAGACCCTGTATGTGTCGGGAGAGGAAAGTCTCCGGCAGCTGAAACTCCGTGCCCAG
Organism: Bacteroidales bacterium; assembly: GCA_017650285.1. Classification (GTDB taxonomy): domain Bacteria; phylum Bacteroidota; class Bacteroidia; order Bacteroidales; family UBA932; genus Equibacterium. The sequence goes on along the minus strand of JAGCFF010000070.1, from coordinate 14,802 downwards.
AGGCTCGGCAGCGACGACTGCGACTGCCTGGTGCTCAGCGAAACCCTTCTCGAGAACATAATCGCCAGGGCCCAGGAGGTCAATCCCGACCTGCTGATAATCGACTCCATTCAGACCATATTCAGCGAGACCATAGAGTCGTCGGCCGGCAGCGTGTCGCAGGTTCGCGAATGCGCCGCCGCCCTGCTCCGCTATGCCAAGGAAAGCAATACCTCTGTGATCCTCATCGGCCATATCACCAAGGACGGAGCGATCGCCGGCCCCAAGATCCTGGAGCACATAGTCGATGTCGTGCTGCAGTTCGAGGGAGATACCCGCGGTGCGTACAGGATACTTCGCAGCATCAAGAACCGTTTCGGATCAACTGCCGAGCTGTCGGTGTTCGAGATGACAGGGAAGGGGCTTCGCGAGGTGAGCAATCCGAGCGAGATGCTCATTCCGATGCATCAGGAGAACCTCAGCGGAATAGCCGTGGCCGCGATGATGGACGGCACCCGTCCGCTGCTGATAGAGATCCAGTCGCTGGTCAGCACCGCTGCCTACGGTATGCCCCAGCGCAGCGCCACCGGTTTCGACGTGCGCAAGATGAATATGCTTCTGGCCGTGCTGGAAAAGAGGGCTGGATTCAGGCTCAGCACCAAGGATGTCTTCCTGAATGTCGCCGGCGGCCTGCGAATCAGCGACCCTGCCTGCGACCTTGCCGTGATTGCCGCCATCCTGTCTTCGAACTTCGACGTTTCGGTGTCTGCCGACAGCTGCTTCTCGGCTGAGGTCGGTCTCAGCGGCGAGATAAGGCCTGTAAGCCAGGTGGAGCGCCGCATCGCCGAAGCCGCCAAGCTCGGCTTCAGGAAGATCTACATTTCCTCGTTCAACAAGAAGGACTCCTTCGCCCGCAACGACAACATCGAAGTCGTGGCAGTCTCAGACGTCGCCGAACTCTGCCGCAAGCTTTTCAAGGCGTAACCTCACTCGCCGGCAAGGACTGGTGAGGTAGGTACCCGACGCAAATGGGGTAGGTCCAATGAAATAGTCGGGACCTACACCGCAAAAAGGCCTCCCAGATACTTACGGTGGGGTAGGTCTGGCACATTCCATCGGACCTACCCCAAAGTAACCCGACACCTACCCCTTCCGGAGCAGGACACAGGTTATCTGTTCCTGCTGATAATCTCGGCGATCTTCTCGCGTTCCAGGCCAAAACCCCTGGCAAGCTGGGGGATGCTTGTGTTGGATGTGCGCGACACATAGGGGATGAGCCGCATTTTCTCAGTAATGGACAGTTGAGAGACAGGCTTTGAGAACCAGCGTTCGCTTACGGAAGAAATCATTTTGAAGAATTCGCTGTCAAGCATTCTTACTCTGGGCCCGTCTACAAGTTCTTGCTGCATCTGAGAAACATTGACTTCTCCTATTATTTTCAGAAGAAATGCTTGAGAATTATTAAACATAGCTTCCGCATATTGCCAGTCGCAAGCACTTACGGGTTCCAAGCAACCATTCTCATTAATCTGCCAGGTGCAGGAAGAAATATCTTCATTAGTATGAAATAACGATTCCCTCTCCCGTTTGGTAAGCGATGATACAGGCCTTGTCCATACTCTGCTCTTTCCGCCGCAGAATACTGCCCGATACCCGGACCAGGGGTAAGTATCTATGCTTTCACCATTGTCAAGAGCATTCCTAAAGACATAAGCAATAGCATTACGTATGTACCAATAGGTATCCAGCAACCTGACATCTACGCAATTGTCGTGATACATTATACGCTCGTGATGCTTACGGCTGAACCACATAGCATACCGTCGACGGACTTCGCTTCCATAATCTTTGGCATGGATATCGTCTTCAGCCAGCATAATTACGTGCAGGTGGTTGGATACAACCACGTAAGTGACAATAATTACATTCTTGCTCAGGGCACAGAGAAAAACATACTTGACCAGAATGTCGTAATCTACTTCATCGCGACAGATTATCGCTTTTTCAAGCCCTTCCAGACTGAGATGGAAGGGGTATACACGGCGGGAAGACCCGTCTGGCATCTCCCGCACAATCGCTTTCACAATTGCCATATCTCCCTCTTTTCCATCAAAGTTATCTTTTTCTTTATAGAGAATCAATAAAAAAGCCCCGCAGTTTGCGAGGCTAGATAATCAGTATATGACAATTCTTAGTATCTGATGGAAATGCCGGCGTGAATGACGTTCTGATTACCGACAAGCATACCTTCCATCAGGTCTCTCCGATGCCAACCGGCAGTTATTCCGAAGTTTCTGTACCAGATGCCTGCGCTTACGCCCAGACGCCAGCCATTGTCTGCATAGATATTGTCCCTATGGCGTAGAGAACCGACCAGGGTATAATCAGGTTCATCGTCAGTCCCGACGGGAACGCCTGCATAATACCTGTTGTGAAGAATGCCGTGTCCGGCACCGGGCGAGAGAAAAATTCCTGCCCTCCAGGAACCGAATTCCTGAACATATCCAAGATTCAGAGAGACAACCCTTTCTCCGGCGATGGCCCTGCCTGCCATCCATCCGCTGGGGTGGGGAATGAACTGCCCTTCGGGTCCAAAGAAGTAAGCCTTGCCTACGAAATGAATATCAAGAGACTGAGAAAGACCTACAGACAGAACACTGCCTTTCCTCCCGGGACGGAACCTCAAGTCCAGGAAGTTCAGTTCTACATATCCGCCATTGGGGTCTATCTGTGAAGGAACATCAAAACGATAGCTGTAACCTCCTCTAATCTCAGAAAAGGCCACAAGGGACCAGGTAGGATTGACATTTTTCTTCGTGACACCAAACAGAGGCACCTCAAAATTCAGTTTGTCCTGTGCTGCGGCCGAGAGAATGGACATTGCAGCCAGAATCGTTAACATCAATTTTTTCATATTATCCTAAATTATTGCTTTTCAAACATATTGCGTAAATCTTCAACTGTGGCAGGGCCTTCCAGATAAAGGATTGTCATTTTCCAGAGACGGCCTTCCTGCCTTGCCTGATAGCAGAGATAATGGTTTATCCTGCCTGAGCCTTTGGGCCTGATGAGGGCGTAGGTAAGCATATCTCCCACCTTTTCTGTTTCACAGGATTCTGCAGCCGCTGCATCGCGTTCCACCAAAGCAGATACCTTTGAGGCCAATGTATCATCTGCTGAGAAGGAAATACCACGATAGTAATCCAGCCGGTAAGTTGCCATACCTCCGCCGCGCACCTCGGTAAGGACCATCTGTTTGGCAGGAACCACCTTGCCTTCGAATACCGGGTAGCTGTTGAGGCCCCTCTGGGCGAATGATGCCCCCGCAAAAAGGAGCAATGCTATAAAACTTGTGATTATTCTTTTCATCGCTGGAACATTTCTAAAAGATTAGTCTCCGCCGGAGAATCACCGGAAAAGAAATCGGAAAGGGAAGATTCGACCGCAGCCATAATCTGCTCGCTGTCGGTAGTCTGTTCGCCATAAGCATAGCGGACGCACAGTTCGTTCGCGGCTCCGGCCTTGCCTGTAAAAAGATTCAAGCCTATGGCAAGAATAGCAATTATGCTTGCCGCAGCAGCTGCTATGAAGTAAATCTGAACTTTGCGGGCCTTGCTGATTTTCTTCTCTCTGCCGATGGAGAGGTAGCCCAGTACACCGCGGAGTTCGTCGAAATCAGGATCTTCGACTTCGGTAACATAACGGAACAGATCCCGTTCCTCCTCCGGCGTTGTGGCTGCCTCGAAGTATCGTTGTGCAAGGTTCAGGTATTTTTCTTTATCATTCATCTTTCAAAGCATTTCGAAGTGTTTGTCTGGCGCGCGACAGCTGCATCCTGACTGCTGCCGGTTCCATCTTAAGCTCTCTTGCTATATCTTCCAGGGTCCTTCCGGCATATTCTTTTTCTTCGAGAATATATCGTTGCCTGGCTGTCAGTTTCTGCTCAATCAGATTGTGCATTTCTGCGTAGGCTCTTTCCTTGTCTGCGGCAGACGGACTGTCATCCGCGAAATCTTTTTTCAGGGGTTCAGGTCTGGCCTGACGCCGGGCATTGAGGCTGGTGTTACGGACAGTCCGCGCAAGCAGCGCTTCGGCATCTTTCTCCGATTCAAGCTGGTATTGCTTCTGCCACAGACGCACGAAACTGTCCTGGAGGACATCCTCCGCGGCGGCATCATCTTTAAGGATTCCGCCGGAAATCCATTTCAGTTTCTGCCGAATCCGAATAAACGCTTCTGTTAAATAATCGTGAGCCATTCCAGCCGATGTCTGTCAGTTCCGTGCCGTCATATATATAACACAGAAGATGAGAAAATGTAACACAATACTTGATATTTGGGGAAGGTCCAAGGCACAAATGGGGTAGGTCTAGCTCAGACTGTTGGACCTACCTCAAAACATCCCCACACCTACCCCAGATGAGGCTACTCGCGGATACCCATCACTATGCGGATGTCTTTCTTGGCCTGTTTCCAGCGGGGAACGTCGAGTTTACTGCCGATGATTATCGGCAGATTCCTACGACTATTATTACAGGCTTTTTAGCGAAACCTTTTATCCTCTCCAGATCTTCTCTGGATATTCACCCGCGGCGATCAGCGCCTTGATTTTGTCGACGGTAAACGGCCTGTCTTCCTTGTAGGTGACGCCGAACCATTTGGCGTCGCAGTCGAGGACCTTGATCGAAGCGATGTTCTCGAGTATCAGCTTGTCCGCTATGTAGGGGATGAAATATTCAGCCTTGAGATTGTCCCTGTTCTCGTCGAGGAACTGCTTGAAAATACGCTCCGAGTGCTTGAAGTAGTCCGGAGTGAAGCCCCAGAAGTTCATCGAAACGTAGCTCTTGGGGTTGAGTTCATGCTTTTCCTCTCCTTCGATGTAATATACCACTCCGCCGCTGCGTGCGATAGCCGTCCTTTCGGTAACGGTAGTGAGGTTGTTGTCCTTGTCGACTCCGCAGATTCCGCGGGAAACGGTTCCGAACTCGGAAAGTGTGTTCTCGAGATGGTATCCAACCATTGCGTACTTGCCTTCAGTACCCTCTATCGACTGGAGGTATGCCGACATAGCCTCGTAGCTTGAGCGGCCGTAGAAGTCGTCGGAATTGATGACTGCGAAAGGCTCGTCGATCACGCCGGCGGCCATCATCACTGCGTGGTTCGTACCCCAGGGTTTCTGGCGTCCTTCGGGAACGGTATAGCCCTCGGGAAGATTGTCCAGCTCCTGGTAGACAAACTCGAACTTCACGTCATCGCTGAATTTCTCTGCACGGAAATGCTCCTTGAAGGTGTCTGCGAACGAGTGGCGGATCACGAAGACAACCTTGCCGAATCCAGCCCTTATCGCGTCGAAAATCGAATAGTCAATGATGGCTTCGCCGTTGGGGCCGAGGCCGTCCATCTGCTTCAGGGAGCCATATCTTGAGCCCATGCCTGCTGCAAGTATCAATAGTGTAGGTTTCATATCTATCTTCCTTTTTTCTGTCTTCTGTTCCTGAGGTATACCGTAAACGCAAGCGCGGCCAGTCCGAACACTATCATCTGCACAATCTGCGCTTCGTGCGAAATGGTGGCGAACACGAGGGATGTCTGCTGGTCGATGCCGTAGATGGGCACGAGCGCCATCGACACGATGACGTGGTAGGCGCCGAAGCCTCCCTGGACGGGGATGGCCCATCCGACGAGGCCGAGCATCATAATGAACAGGGCGTCCATGCCGGTCAGGTGCGAGACTGCGGGAAATGCCTGTAGCACGAACACTACCTCGAGCCAGTAGAGCAGCTGCACAAGGAAAGTGTAGAATATGAACAGGAATCCGTGCTTCATCTTGAAGGCGGCCTTCACCCCGTTGAACATTCCCTTGATGAAATCTATGACCTTGCCGCCGATACGGCTGCGGCGGATCCTCTCCATATAGCGTATGATCGGCAGCGTAGCCAGCACCAGCAGCACCACCAGACCTATTATCAGGAACAGCGTCTTCGTGGTGAAGGAGGCTACGAAAGGATTCCATAAATGCTCTACCATAAATCCTCCGAATGGAGTCAGGAAGAACATTGCGATCAGCATCAGGGCCGAAACCAGAATGTCCCAGACCCTTTCCACCATCACGCTGCCGAGGCTGTCCTTGAAAGGAACCTTGCTGCTGTCGGCTATCATACCGCAGCGCACCAGCTCACCGCTGCGCAGCACCGCGATATTCGAAAGATAGCAGACCGCATAGGCGTTGCAGCAGTCCACCCTGCGCACCCGGGAATCGATGGGAAGAAGCAGCAGGCGCCACCTCAACCCGCGCAGGACAGTACCGAACACACCGGCCACCATAGCTGCCAGGATCCACCAGTAGTTGCAACTGCGCAGACCGTCGACGAAGGCGTTCCAGTCCATCCCCCTGAAGGCAAGATAGAGCAGGACCAGCGTCAGCACAGACACTGCCGAATACTTCAGGATGCTTTTGAGCCGGGGGTTCATTGCGATACGTTATTGTAAACAACAAAGGTAGTCATTTATTTACTAACTTTGTAGAAAAGCTCACCTGCACACCTCTAGCGATGACCTCGAAAAGCGTTAAATCCATCCTCGGCATAGGCAATGCCCTCACCGACATCCTGGCTATCCTGCCGGACGACTCTATCCTCCAACAGTTCAACCTTCCCAAGGGAAGCATGCAGCACGTCGACGCCGAAGCCGGCAACAAGATTTGGGAAGCAATCAAGGACAAAGGCATCAAGTATGTCGCCGGAGGCAGTGCTGCAAACGCCATCTCCGCCGCAGCGGTGTTCGGAATGAAGGCCGGTTTCATCGGCAAGGTGGGCAAGGACGACATCGGCTCGCTCTTCAAGTCTGAACAGAGACGTGACGGCATCGACTCGATGCTGCTGAGGGGCAAGGCTCCCAGCGGCCGCGCGATAGTCATCATCACTGAGCCGAATTATGAACGCACCTTCGCCACATATCTCGGAGCCGCTCTCGAGCTGGAGCCGGAAGACCTCAACCCCGACGATTTCGACGGCTACGACTACCTCCATCTTGAAGGTTATCTGGTCCAGAACCAGCGGCTGTTCCGCCGTGCCGTGGAGATAGGCCGCGAGAAGAATATGATAATCTCCGTCGACCTGGCCAGCTACAACATCGTCGAATCCAACAACGCCTTCCTGCACGACATCGTGGAGAACTATGTCGACATAGTCTTCGCCAACGAACACGAAGCCCGTGCATTCACAGGCAAGGACCCCGTCAAGGCTGCCGCCGACATAGCCAAACTGTGCAGCATCGCCATAGTCAAGATCGGCGAAAAGGGATCGATGGTGCGCTCGGGCAAGGAGTTCCACAAGATCAGGCCCCGCAAGGCCGTCGCCACTGACGCCACGGGTGCCGGAGACCTCTACGCCGCCGGCTTCCTATACGCCCATTCGATGGGCATGCCTCTCGATATCTGCGGAAAGGTGGGGTCCATCCTGTCGTCGAAGGTTGTCGAGATCATCGGCACCAAACTGGACATCCCCCGCTGGAGGGAAGCCAAGAAACAGATCCGCAAAGTGATGGGTATACGCGAGTAGACACGCACTGGAGACAGTAAAAAAGCACCGTCGGTCCCTGTTGGAACCGACGGTCTTTATTTACGTCGTATGTAAGGAATTTCGAAATTATTCTACATTCTGCTCGATGTATGAGATAGCATCGCCAACGGTGGTGATCTTCTCAGCAGCGTCGTCAGAAATTGAGATACCGAATACCTTCTCGAATTCCATAATCAATTCTACTGTATCCAGAGAATCTGCGCCAAGGTCATTGGTAAAGCTTGCACTCTCCTGAACTTCGCTTTCATCAACGCCAAGCTTGTCAACAATGATGGCTTTTACTTTTGCAGTAATGTCTTCCATGTTTTTTAGTGTTTTTAGTACTGAGGTGCAAAGAAAGTAATTTTTCTTCATTTTACCAAATTTGTCTACCTTCGCGTCAAATTTCAGACTATGAGGAATCTTGCTATATTCGCCTCTGGCAGTGGTACTAACGCAGAAAACCTGATCAGATACTTTTCTGACCATCCTGAGTTCCGTGTGGCTGTCGTGCTGTGCAACAAGCCCGATGCGTTCGTGCTCGAGCGTGCCCGCAGGCTCGAGGTTCCCTCCGTGGTTTTCAACAGAAGCCAGCTGGTCTGCGAAGGAGAAACGACGGAAGAAGGCAAGCCCTCTGTGATGGCGATCCTGAAGCAATATGACGCATTCGCACTGATTCTGGCGGGATTTTTGATGCGTATTCCCCCGCATATGATAGAAGCCTGGCCGCGCAGGATAATCAATATCCATCCGGCACTGCTTCCCAAGTACGGCGGAAAAGGAATGCACGGTATGCACGTTCACGAAGCTGTCGTTGCAGCGAAAGAAATGGAAAGCGGCATAACCATACATCTTGTCGATGAAGAATATGACCACGGCAAGGCGCTTTTCCAGGCCAAGTGCGAAGTCCTTCCCTGCGACACGGCGCACGACGTGGCAGCGAAGATCCACCTTCTGGAGCAGGAGTATTTCCCGACAGTGGTCGACGACTATCTTAGTGCCAATTATTCATAAGAGATGAAGACCGTAAAACTGACAGTCATATCGGTGCTGGTGATTCTCACCACGCTTCCTTCCTTTGCCCAGACCCAGCGAAGGAGAGGTTCTCTGATGGAATATACCGTCATCGGCACTGACACAGTCTATGTGGATGTCCTGCCGCCGGCACGCATCCATCCGAAGGAATATATGAACCGCGCCGAGTGGATCCAGTACTACCAGCGTGTGCACAATTTCAGCAAGGCATATCCTTATGCTCTCTTCGTGGCCCAGACCATCAGGGAGACCGACAGCATATTCGTAGCCCGCAACTACACCAAGCGCGAACAGGACAAGTACCTGGACGCAATGAAGGACGAGCTGCTGAAGAGCTTCGACCCCATATTCAGGAAACTGACCCTGAAGCAGGGAATGATGATGATCCGTCTCATCGACCGCGAGGTGGGTATGACTCCTTACGAGATTATCCAGAAATACCTGGGCAATATCAACGCCGGTTTCTGGCAGGGCGTCGCCAAGGTCCTTAAGGGCGACATCAAGAGGCAGTACGAGCCGAAAGGTGAGGACAAGGACCTCGAGCAGCTGGTCCGCTACTGGCACGACGGCGAGTTCGACGACCTGTATGACTATATCTTCGGCAAGCCGAGGCCTGCAATCGTCATCCCCAAGCAGTTCCAGAAGCCGTTCTACCTCACGGTAGATTCAAAACAGTCCAAGAAGGACGCCCGCAAGGCAGCCAAGGAAGAGAAGAAAAAGAAGAAGTAGGATTATTGCCGGCGGCTAATCTCCCAGCAACACGTATGTCAGATTGAGTTTGGGATGGCGCTCTGCGCCGTTGCCATTGATCTGTCCTATCGCGTAGTTGATGTAATCTACGTAATAGAAGGTTTCCGAAGTGGTAGATGATGCGCTGTACAGGGCATCGTAATAATACATGTTGTTGTAGTAGTTGTTATAGCCGTATCCGCCATAACCATAACCGCCGTAACCGTAGCCGTATCCGCCATAACCGTAACCGTATCCGTACGGGTCGTAGTACGAATTGTACATATACGGATTGTAGTACGCGTTGTTGTTGGAAGAACTGCTGGTCTGAACGTATTCGAAAGGCGCGATGAGCCAGATGTCATCATCCTCGCTTATGGTCTCCTTGTTGATGAGCCTGTGGACGTAATAGGTCGCGTCCGGGCGGTAGCAGTAGAGAGAGCGGTTTATGTTGCCTTTGTCGTAGGTGTCGTCGTAGATGGAGCCGAGGAGATTGTACCTCTTGACATTGTCGGACGAATCGAGGGTATACACGGCGGGATAGAGACCCTGCGGATAGTATTTGTCGACAGTCCTGTAGTCTTCCGGGAATTCGAACGGCAGGTCGAAAGTCGCCCTGGTGATGAGGATCCTGCTCAGGTCGATGCCGTTCTCTTCAGCCCATTCCACGATGGTGCTGCGGAGCATTTTCGCATCTATGAAGGGCTTGATACCGGCCAGGCCTTCGTAATAGAGGACCTCTTCATCATTGTCGGGACTGACTTCGAGATACTTGGAGCTGTGCTTGAACACCTGGGTGGAAACTCCGTGATAGACGCTGCCGATATTGTAGGAAATGGTAGTATCCCTGCGGATGTTGTTATTGTTGAGCGAATTGATGTTCAGCCTGACATTGGCCGTCTCGAAGTTATTGAGCCTGCCTCCGATGGTGCCTTCGACGGGGTCGTCAGTCGTGAAGTACAGGCCGTAGTGGTTCTTGATGAACAGTTCCATGCTGTCCATCTCGGCTCTGGTGGCAGCCATCAGGGCCAGTGCCCACTGGGTGTCGAGGGGAATGATGACAGAGTCCTTCGACGTGAGCAGCGCCGTGCCGATGGGAGTGTGTATATAGTCGTCCTCCTTGACGCTGTTGCAGGTCACCATGGTGGAATCCATAGCGCGCGCCATAGGATATACATACAGGTTCTGGGTGATGTTGTCCTGATTGGCGGCGAATGTCTTCACATTGTCGCGTATCAGCAGGATATATGCATCCTTGAGCTGAGGATCGGTGCCGAAATGGATGCCGGTATCGCTGGGCGTGATGGTGGCGGCAAGGTCGACCTTGGTGAGGCCGAACTGCTCGCTGACGATGGTTCCCACATCATAGTAGTATGAAGACGACTGGATGTTGGCTGAAGATTTCATGCCGACTTTCAGGTCGAGGGAAACGCTCTCTACATAGAGATTGTTGGATGTGGGCACAAGGGAGTCACCCAAGGTATAATTGGTTTCTATACAAGACGGGAAAAACAGAACGGACAGCAGCAAAACCAGGGACCCCAGCGCCGATTCAATCTTACTCAGTGACATTTTCCTGCAGGATTTGTTCGTAAAAATCATTGTATTCCTGAATATACCCGGTGTCTTCCAGACTTATCTCGGGGCTCTGCAGGACAGGCAGCTTGCGCTCTGCCACATATTGCTTCAGCTCCTTGTCTATCGTCTTTGACCCATAGATCACACCGTCGGTATAACGGATGGCCAGTCGTGCAAGATTTATGCCATCGGAAGCCATTACGACCTCGACATCTTCGGGGGTGATTCCGCCGATCGGAATCTTGGCGGCGATGTCGGTGGCGAAAGTGTAGTTGGGCTCGTCATACAGCGACAGCACGATCTTGCTGTCGGAGAAAATAGGGTCGGTGTCGTATGCTTTCTTGAGGTAAAGCGGCAGAATGTGGGATATCCATCCCTGACAGTGAACGATGTCGGGTTTCCAGCGAAGCTTCTTCACGGTCTCGAGGACACCCCTGGCGAAGAAGATGGCCCTCTCGTCGTTGTCCTCGAAGAACTTGCCGTCGGCGTCGCAGAAGACGGCCTTGCGGCGGAAGAAGTCCTCGTTGTCGATGAAATATACCTGCATCCTTGCGGACGATATCGATGCAACCTTGATAATCAGGGGCCTGTCAACGTCGTGGACGATGATGTTCATACCGGAAAGACGGATGACTTCGTGAAGCTGATGGCGGCGTTCGTTGACAGTGCCGTACCGGGGCATAAATGAGCGGATCTCCCTTCCTCTCTCCTGCACACCCTGCGGGAGGAATCTGCCCACTATCGAAATAGGGGACTCCTGAGAGTACGGATATATCTCCGAACTGACATACAGAACTCTTACAGGCTCGCTCATTTTTGAATATAAAATATTAAGGGCAAATTCTCTACAAAGGTAATAATAATTTTTGATTATCTTTGTCGGTGTAAAAAATTGTCATGGCTTCAAAGGAAAAAAACATTATCGCCAAGAGGCTGGTTCAGTCGTACTTATCCTCTGTAATCAGCATCAGTCTGGTTCTCCTCCTGATAGCCGTGGCAGCCTTCCTGGTCATCAACGCTTCCAAAGTTTCGGATTATTTCAAGGAGAATGCGGTCATTTCGGTGATAATGCACCAGAATGCCACCGAGGCCGATGCTCTTGCCCTTCAGGAGAAACTGTCCGAGATGGATTTCGTCATCCAGACAAAGTATATCTCCAAGGAAGAGGGTACGCACCAGATGCAGGAGCTCCTCGGAGAGGATTTCCTCCGAGTCTTCGAGATCAATCCGATACCCTTCTCGATAGACGTCAATGTCGAGAGCGAGTATTTCAGCAAGGATTCCCTCCAGATGATCACGGCCCAGATCCAGCAGCTGCCCAAGGTGCGTGAGGTGACATATCAGGAGTCCCTGATCGAGAGCCTCAACGAGAACCTGCGCAAGATAGCCCTCCTGATGGGTATCGCGATCCTGCTGCTGATGATCATTTCGTTCGCTCTGATCTGCACTACCGTGCGACTGAACATATATGCCAAGCGTTTCACCATCCACACGATGATGCTGGTGGGTGCCAACCGCGGCTTTATACGCAAGCCGTTCGTATGGCAGGCGTTCTGGCAGGGAGTGGCTTCCGCCACGATCGCCTGCGCCCTGTTCGGGGGCATCCTCTACTATGCCCGCAACCGTTTCTGGCCGATGGCCCAGTCGATCTTTGCCGGGACGATCCCCATCGTATGCGCTATAGTATACATCGTGGGCATCGTGCTCTGCATCTCCGCAGCCTGGTATGTAGTGGGCCGCCTGGCCTATACGTCAAAAGATGATTTGTATTATTAGACTATGAAAGATAATTTCTCAGTTTCTCCCAAAGGGGTCAGAACGATCCTCATAGGACTGATCCTGATGGTGTCAGGCTACATCCTGATGATTGGCGGCGGCTCGAACGACCCTGCCGTGTTCAACGATGCAATGTTCGATTTCAGGCGTATGGTGGCATCCCCGGTCCTGGTGGTGCTCGGCATCGTGATCGTGATAGTAGCTATTATGAAACGTCCCGCCGACAAGCAGGACAAGGAATAATCCGCAATGAGCTGGTTTGAAGCATTGATCCTCGGTATAGTCCAGGGACTGACCGAGTTCCTTCCCGTGAGCAGCAGCGGCCATCTTGCCATCGGCAAGGCCCTCTTCGGCATAGAGACAGCCGACCTCAGTTTCGAGATAGCAGTGCACGCCGCCACGGTCCTTGCCACCCTGGTCGTGTTCTGGAAAGATATCCTGCGCCTGCTGCAGGATCTTTTCAAGTTCAAGATGAACGACGGCACCAGATATATCCTCCTGCTGCTGGTTTCCATGATTCCGGTTTTCATCGTGGGAGTTTTCTTCAAGGACTATGTGGAGGACATTTTCGGCAGCGGACTGCTGGTCGTAGGATGCTGCCTGGTGGTGACAGCCGCACTGCTGTTCCTGTCTGAGACACTGTCCGCCCGCAGGGCCGCCAAGGCCGAAACTGCCGGCGACGGAGCGCAGATGAGCTGGAAATCCGCATTGTGGATGGGTCTTGCCCAGTCTGTCGCAGTCCTGCCCGGACTTTCCCGCAGCGGTTCCACCATCGCCACCGGCCTTCTGTGCGGCGTGAAGCGCGAGGAGGTGACCCGTTTCTCTTTCCTGATGGTGCTCATTCCGATACTCGGAGAGGCGTTCCTGGATGTAGTGGGTGGCGGTTTCGCTGCCAGCAGCGTCGGGAGCCTGCAGCTTGCCGTCGGTTTCCTGGCCGCTTTCATCTCAGGCCTTTTCGCCTGCAAGCTGATGATTGCCATAGTGAAGAAGGCACGCCTGCGCTGGTTCGCCCTCTACTGCGTGCTGGTGGGCATCGCCTGCATCATATCAGTTCTCGTATAGCCATAGCCGATGGACACCGCTGCTGGCAAATACTATTTCACGGCTGATGTCCATCTGGGCAGCAAGGATGATTCCCACGGCCTGCTCGAGCGGCAGTTCGTGGATTTCCTCCACTCCATTCCGAAGGAGGCCGAGGCGCTGTACCTGCTGGGAGATATCTTCGATTTCTGGGTGGATTACCGCGAAGTGGTTCCGCGCGGTTACGTCCGTGTCCTTGCAGCCCTGGCGGAGCTCGTCGACAGAGGCGTGAAGGTCTTCTTCTATCCCGGCAACCACGACTGGTGGGTGACCGACTACTTCGAGAAGGAACTGGGAGTCAAGACCGTGCACGAAAGTTACCAGGTTGTCGAACTGGACGGCCGGAGGATCTGCGTGGGGCACGGCGATATGCCCGGAGCGTCAGACTTCAAGTCGAGGTTCCTCTTCAACCTTTTCCGCAACAGATTCTGCATAGCGATGATGAAGGCCCTGCCGACCCGCCTGTCCTTCGCCATAGCCCACGGATGGTCAGCGAGAAGCAGGAAAGGGCATAGCGAAGAGTTCGATCCTAAATCTACCGGGCTTTACAGGTTCGTGGATGGCTTCGGACGCAAACGGGCTCAGTCAGGTGAACCTGCCATTGACCTCTATATTTTCGGGCACATCCACACGCCGGCACGCATACCCGTTCCCAGCGGCGGGGAGCTGGTAGTACTCGGAGACTGGTCGCAGGGTCCGCAGTATTTCTGCATCTGACGGCAGATTCTCTTTTAAAGCACTTCTTTTTTGCGGTTCAGGAGCAGCAGGCCGAGTGCGACTGCACAGCCCGCAACGGCGGTCATCAGGTAGTACCTGTAGTCCCGCAGGCCTTCTATGGCATCGGTGAAAGCTGTCCGTTCGGCAGCGAGGGACGGCAGGGGATAGAACATCACCAGCAAGGTCGCCAGGCATCCGATGACGAGCCCGGCGGCAAGAGCTATGACAAGGGCGCGCCGCCCGCGGCGGTACTCCCTGTCGACGGTGTCCTTTATTCCCTCCACCTTGCTCAGGCGGGCGTTTGTCTCTATGAGGAAAGCTCCTTCGTCGGGAAGCTCAGGCTTGTTGTC
>JAGCFF010000069.1 GCA_017650285.1 Bacteroidales bacterium | reverse complement strand
TTTCAGGCTGGCATAGTCTTCCATCATCGCAGTGCGGCAGGCCTCGTCGCCCACCAGCCTTTCGAGCCCCGCCAGGATCTTTGCGGCGTTGCAGTCCTTCTGGATGAGTTCCTCGAACACAGGCTTGTCGAGTATGATGTTAGCCAGCGAGATGTATCTTGTCCTGAGCATCATCCTGGCCAGACGGTACGACAGCGGGTCCATGGCGTAGACCACCACCTGGGGCACGGACAGCAGAGCGGCTTCGAGACTGGCAGTGCCGGAGTCTATCACCGCGGCCCGGGCATTGGCCAGGACGGAATAGGTATTGCCGCGGACCAGCTCCATCGAAGATCCCTTCAGGTATTCTCCGTACACCGCGTCGTCGATGGAGTCTGAGGCGGCGACCACCAGACGGTAATCCTTCAGCGGGCCGGCGGCCATCAGTTTCTCCAGTTCCAGGAAGACAGGCATAGTGCGGCTGATTTCCATCCTGCGGCTGCCGGGGAGCAGGGCTATGTACGGGGAGCCTGCCGGGGACTCGATGTCAGCACTGCCGATGATGTCTACCAGCGGGTTGCCCACATAGGAAGCCTCGATGCCGTGCCTGGCGAAGTAGTCTTTCTCGAATGGGAATATGACGAACAGCCTGTCGACCCGGCGGCGGAGCTTGCGCACGCGGCCTTCCCGTGTCGCCCAGACCTTGGGGGCGATGTACCAGAACACCTTGATCCCGAGGCGGGATGCGAAGCGGGCGATGCGCAGGTTGAAGCCGGGATAATCTATCAGGACCACTGCATCCGGAGCCCAGGCCGCAATGTCGGTCTTGCACACGGAGAGCCGGCGCAGGAAAGCCCCTGCCTTGCCCAGCACCTCCTTCACCCCCATCACGGCGCCATCGCGGTAATCGCCCACGAGCGTACCGCCCTCGGCGGCCATCTTCTCCCCTCCCCAGATGCGGAAACGGGCCTGCGGGTCTTTGTCAGCCAGGGCACGCATAAGCGCCGCTCCGTGCAGATCGCCGGAGGCCTCGCCTGCTATGATGTAATATTTCACGGAACTATAGCTTCCAGAGACGGGACAGCCTGTCTTTCTCGTTGTAATTGGTGGTATCGAGCTTGTGGGGCACGATAGTGATGTATCCGTCGGCCAGCAGTATGTGGTCCGCCTCGCCTGCGGTAGTCTTCATCTCATAGTCGACGAACTGGCCCACCATCCAATAGAACTCGCGGCCGCGGCCGTCCCAGCTGCGCTGGAACTCCTTCTCCCAGCGGCCGTTGCCCTGATGGGCGAAGCGGATGCCCTTGATCTGGTCAGCGGGCAGGTCGGGGAAATTCACGTTGAGGTAGGTCTGATGCACCGGAGGGATCTCGAACATCTGGTCGAGTATCCTCGGAAGGAAGTGGAGCACTGCCGAGAAGTCGGCGTCCTCCGCGTGCGTATCTATCGAAAGGCCGATCGACGGGATGCCGTACAGGCTGCCTTCCTTGTTGGCGCCGAGGGTACCCGAATAGAGCGCCGCTGCGGATGCGTTGGAACCGTGGTTGATTCCGGACACGAACAGGTCAGGACTGATTCCCCTCTCTATGCACATATTGGCCATCATCTTGGCGCAGTCGGCCGGCGTGCCGTTCATATAGTAGCAGGACAGGCTTCCCTTGCCTTCCTCTGCCTCGTGATATGCATAGCGGGTCACATACAGCGGATCCTCCATGCTCAGGGCCATCGATCTGGCCGACTGGGGGTCCTTGGGAGCCACTTGCAGGACGTTGCCGTACTTCCTCAGGAAATCGGCTATTACAGTGAGTCCCGGGGCTGTATATGAGTCGTCGTTAGTCAATAATATCTCTCTTGTCATTCTGTTGAAAACTTGCAGTGGCAAAGTTACTTAATATAATAATTATTTTTTACATTTGCACGGTTTTCGGAAAAAGTTTTCAGAAACCACTGATTCACAGACAAAGTCCAAATTTTATACAAACAAAAATTCACTTACAAATGAAAAAGATTAAAGTTGGTATCAACGGATTCGGCCGTATCGGACGTTTCGTTTTCCGTGCTGCTCAAGAAAGAAATGACATCGAGATCGTAGGAATCAACGACCTCTGCCCTGTAGACTATCTTGCATATATGCTCAAATATGACACTATGCACGGTCAGTTCGAAGGCTCTATCGATGTTGACGTAGAAAACAGCAAACTTATCGTCAATGGCCAGGCAATCCGCGTTACTGCTTGCAAGGACCCCAACGAACTCGCTTGGGATCAGGTTGGTGCCGAATATGTAGTTGAGTCTACCGGTCTCTTCCTCACCGAGGAGAAAGCTCAGGCCCACATCAACGCAGGTGCCAAATATGTAGTTATGTCAGCTCCCGCAAAGGACAGCACTCCGATGTTCGTATGCGGCGTTAACGAGAAGACCTATGTAAAGGGTACCAAGTTCGTTTCCAACGCATCTTGCACCACCAACTGCCTTGCTCCGATCGCTAAGGTTCTCAACGACAAGTTCGGTATCAAGGAAGGTCTTATGACCACCGTTCACTCTACTACCGCTACCCAGAAGACCGTTGACGGTCCGTCACTGAAAGACTGGCGTGGTGGCCGTGCCGCTTCTGGCAACATCATCCCGTCTTCAACTGGTGCTGCTAAGGCTGTAGGTAAAGTTATCCCTGAGCTCAACGGCAAGCTTACCGGTATCTCAATGCGCGTTCCGACCCTCGACGTTTCTGTTGTCGACCTGGTTGCAAACCTTGAGAAACCCGCTACCAAGGAAGATATCTGCAAGGCTATGAAAGAGGCTGCTGAGGGCGAACTCAAAGGTATTCTCGGTTACACTGAGGACGCTGTCGTTTCTTCAGACTTCCTCGGCTGCAAGCTGACTTCTATCTTCGATGCCAACGCCGGTGTTTACCTGACTGACAAGTTCGTGAAGGTTATCTCTTGGTATGACAACGAGATCGGTTATTCTAACAAGGTCCTCGACCTCATCGCCCATATGGCAAAAGTCAACGGTTAATCCCGTCACGACATACAAAAGAAACGGCCCGCATCCCGGGCCGTTTTCTTTTTATCCATTTTTAAATAATTGAAACTATCTGGAGCCGAAGATGGCGGTGCCGATGCGGACCATCGTGGAGCCGCATTCGATGGCGACCTCGTAGTCCGACGTCATTCCCATCGAGATCTCGGGCTTGCCGATGCCCGCAGCCTCGGCAACCCTGGCGCCGATGGCCGCCGCATTCCCGAACTCGCGGCGCACCTGCTCCATATCGTCAGTGAAGGTAGCCATAGCCATCACGCCGCGCAGCCGCACGTTCCCGTACTCCGCAATGCGTGCCGCGATATCCACGGCCTCGTCAGCCGAAAGCCCGTGCTTCGTAGTCTCCGAAGCCACGAAAACCTCCAGCAGTATGTCCTGCACCTTGCCGACCTTCGCCGCCTGGTCATTGACAGCCTTGAGCAGATGCTCGCTGTCAATGGACTGGATGAGCGCAGCGTAAGGCACCACGTTCTTCACCTTGTTGGTCTGGAGATGTCCGATGAAATGCCACTCGATGTCAGCAGGAAGCTGACGCGCCTTGTCCTGGAACTCGAGAGGCCTGTTCTCGGCAAAAACCCTCTGCCCAGCCTCGTACGCCTCCAAGATAGCCTCCACAGGCTTGAACTTGGAAACAGCCACCAGCTTTACGCCGGCGGGCATAGAGTTCCTGAAAAAAGCTATCTGTTCACCGATGACGCCCATTACTTGCGCTGAGCCTTCTGCTGTTGCTGCTGGATCCTGTAGGCCTCCTCAAGACGCTGCTGGAACTTCGATTTCTTGGGAGCCTCCTTCGAATCGGCCTTCTGCTTCAACTGGGCATAGAGCTTGTCCTCGTTGATGAACCACTTGCGGATGGCGAAGTTCTGACCGATGGTGAACAGGTTCGACAGCAGGTAGTAGTAACTCAGACCTGAAGAGAAGTTGTTGCAGAGGCAGACCATGAAGATGGGCATGAACCATACTGACATAAACTTCATACCTGGCATCTGCTGTGAAGAAGCGGCGCTGTTGGCATCGAAGGTCATCTTGGAATAAGCCCACATCGATATACCCATCAGAAGTGCGAAGAGCGAGATATGGTTGCCGTAGAGAGGCATCCTGAATCCGAAGTCGAGGATCGAATCGTAGCAGCTCAGGTCCTCCGCCCAGAGGAAAGACTGCTGACGGAGCTCGAACGAAGCAGGGAAGAAACGGAACATCGCATACAGCAGAGGGAACTGGAAGAGCAAGGGCAGACAGCCGCCGAAGGTGCTCACTCCCGCCCTCTTGTAGAGGTCCATCGTAGCCTGCTGGCGCTTCATCGCCTCGGACTCCTTGGAGTAACGCTCGTTGATCTTGTCAACCTCCGGCTTGAGCACCCTCATCTTGGCAGAAGAAGCGTAAGACTTGTAGGTGAACGGCGAGATCACAAGCTTCAGCATGATGGTCAGGATCAGGATGATCAGACCGTAGCTAGAGATGGACTTGTGCAGCCAGTTGAAAACCGGAATGATGATGTATTTGTTGATGGAGCCGACCAGCCAGCCTCCGAGAGGGAGCAGCTTGTCGAACTTCATGTCATAGCTCTTGAGTACGGGATAGTGGTTGGGAACGAAGAAGAACTGGAAGCTCTTGCTGAAGTCGGCGCTCTTATCGCCGTATTCCACGTTGAGGACGGCAGCGTCGTGCATCAGATACCTGTCGGGATTGTTCTCGGCATATGTATGTCCGCCCACGTCGCCCGAAGTGAAGTTGTCGGCAGAGACGAGTATCGATGAGAAGAACTGCTGCTTGAAAGCAACCCACTGCACCTGACCGGCCAGGGACTCGCTTCCGCCGTCCTTGCGCATCGAGATTTCCTTGACGTTTTCGTTGTCCGCATAGCGGAAGTTCACGCTGGAATAGTTCTTCTCGTTGTCGTAGCCCTTCTCGAGACGCGGAACGTCCCAGGCCCACGAGATCGTGAACGAGTAGGAGCTGCGGGGGATGTATTCGTTCATTCCCACGAAATGCAGGTCCATATCCACGAAGTAGTCGTCTGACGAAAGGGTGTAGAGATTCTCGATGTATGAGTTCTCGTCGAAATACAGGCGCATCGCCACGCTGTGGTCGGTAGTGCTCGCCACGCGGAAGTTGAAGTCCATCGTGTTGATGTACTGGCCGGCGTCGAGCTCGATGTCGAAAGTGCTGTTGCGTCGCGCGTCGATCAGGTAGAGGGCGGTGCTGTCGTATTTGTAGTAGTCCTTTACGAGGACTTCGGCGACCTGCGCTCCCTTGGTGGAGATGCCCACCTTGATCTTGTCATTCTCGAGATATACTATGCTGCCCTCGACAGAATCGGCTGCGGCCGCATTGAGGAAATCGCTTTTGTAGTAAGCGGTCTGTGCGGCGGCGCTGTCTGAAGCGGCTGCGAATTCACCTTCCTGAAGGATTCTGGCAAGTTCCACAGAATCGGCCTCGGGATATGCCTCGGCCGCAGCCTTGAAGGCCTCCGCCCTCTCGATGGAGTCGCGTACCCTGCTTTCCTCGAGCTGAGCTGCCTGCTGCTTGTTGAACTGCCTTGTGTTATACCAGCTGAATGCAAAAAGGATCAGACCGATAAGGGCAAATCCGATAATGCTTTTCTTATCCATTCTCCTGCCCGTTATCCTTTTCGTCCAGTGATTTTATCTTCTGTTCAAGTTCTGCAAGTTCTTGTTTGGCCACTTCTATCTTGCCTGAAAGCTCTGCCAGGAGAGACTCGGCGTTCTTGCTCTTGGCGAAGAAGCCCATATTGTTCTCCCAGGTAGCTATATCCTGCTCCATCTTGAGGAACTTCTGGATGAGACGGTCCTTCTCGGTAGGAGTCTTGGAGTATGACTTCGAGTGCTGCTCGCCGTAGCGCTTGCGGTAGCGTGAAACCCTGTCGGAAGACTCGGCGACTGAGCCGAACTTGTCGCTGATGGCCTTGTTGTATGCGTTCTGCACGTTGGCCTTCAGCTTCAGCGGCACGAAGCCGATCTCGTTCCAGCGGGCCTGGAAGCCTGCAAGTGCGTCCTTGTCGGCATCGCTGTCGGTGAGCTCGTATGCGTTGATCTCCTCGATGAGGGCATTCTTGGCGGCGAGGTTGTCGTCGTACTGGCTGTCCTGGTCAGAGAAGTGCTTGTCGCGGTTCTCGAAGAAAGCGTCGCAGGCTGCGCGGAACCTCTTCCAGATCTGCTCCGATTTCTTGCGTGAAACCGGGCCGATCTCCTTCCACTGCTTCTGCAGGTTGATCAGCAGGTCGGAAGTCTTCTTCCACTCGGTGCTGTTCACTACGGCCTCGGCCTGCTCGCAGAGAGCGACCTTCTTCTCCATATTCTCCTGCATCTGATCCTTGAAGCCGTTGTAGAACTCCCTCTTGGCTGCGAAGAACTTGTCGCAGGCTGCGCGGAAGCGCTCGTAGATCTTCTGGTTGTCCTTCTTGGATGCGAAACCGATGGTGCGCCACTCTTTCTGGATGTTCTCGATCTCCTTCGAGAGTGCGTTCCAGGTGTTGGAATCCTTCACCTCGCGCTCGGCAATCTCCTCGACCTTCTCGCAAAGTGCGGTCTTGGCCTCGAGATTCTGCTGCTGGTTGCCTTTCTGAGACTCGAAATAAGCCTGGTGCTTCTTGTTCACAACCGATGTGGCTGCCTTGAACCTCTCCCAGATGGTCTCGCGGTGAGCCTTGTCGACGGGACCGTACTCCTTCCACTCCTCGTGGAGCTTCTGGATCTCGCGGAACGCTGCAACTGCATTGTCACTCTCGGCAAGGGCCTCTGCCCTTTCGCAGAGCTTCTCCTTGGCTTCGAGGTTCTTCTTGAAGTCGAGGTCGCGGAGCTCGCGGTTGATCTTCACGTAATCGTAGAAAGCCTCTACATAGTGGCTGTAGGTCTCATAGAGATCCTTGGCCTTGGTGGGAGGAACGGCTCCGGCTGCGCGCCATCTGTTCTGGAGTTCCCTGAATGCAGGGTATGCAGTGCCAAGGTCGCCGGGATTGTCCACAAGCACCTTGAGCTCTTCGATGATCTTGCTCTTGGCTTCGTAGTTCTCTTCCTTCTTCTGGTTGAGTTCCTGAACATATTTGCCCCTTACGGCCTTGTACTGGCCATAAAGATCCTTGAAACCTCTCTCGATCTCCGCAAAGGGATTGACTGACACCTCGTCGCCCTCCTGGGGAACTTCTGCCTCGGGGGCTGCGGCCTCGGCTTCGGCACCTGCCTCTGCGGCGGCTTCGGCAGCTTCAGCGGCCTGCTGTGCGACGGCTGTCTCGACGGGCTGGAAACCTGCTTCTATCTTCTCTTTCTTGAGAGTCTTGTAGAACGCAGCCTTTATGCCTTCGGCATATTTGTAGAGCTGCTGCACGTCACCTTTGTCCAGCAGTTCCTGGAAAAGGTCGACAAGTTCCTTCAGTCCTTTGTTCGAATAGTCAATAACTTCTTCGACGGGAGCAGTCTCTGCTTCCGGATTCGTAACGACGGGTTGCTCCACGTTGTTTTCAACTTCTGAAGCAATCGGTTTCATATCTTCACTCATTGGGGTACAAATAATAATTAAGCTTGCAAATATAACACTTTTAAAATATTTTTGCGCATATGAGGATCGATATTCTATCTGCCGTACCGGAATTGCTTGAGAGCCCGCTGAATTACTCTATAATCAAGCGCGCGAAGGACAAGAACCTTGTGGACATACACATCCACAACATCCGGGATTACGGCCTTGGGAACTACCGTCAGATCGACGATTATGCATACGGCGGAGACGCCGGGATGGTGATGATGGTGGAGCCCATCTTCAACATCATCGAGAAGCTCAGCAAGGAGCGTGACTACGACGAGGTGATCTACACCTCCCCTGACGGCCACATCCTGGACCAGGCCTGCGCCAACCACCTTAGCTGCCTGCAGAACATCATAATTCTCTGCGGCCACTACAAAGGCATCGACCAGCGCATCCGCGACCATCTCATCACGATGGAGATCTCCGCAGGAGACTATGTGCTCAGCGGAGGCGAACTGCCGGCCGCCATCATCACCGACGCCGTGGTCCGTCTGATTCCCGGCGCCCTGGGTGACGAAACGTCAGCTCTGAGCGATTCTTTCCAGGACGAGCTCCTCTCCCCGCCCATCTACACCAGGCCCGCCGAGTTCAACGGCTGGAAGGTCCCGGATGTCCTGCTCAGCGGCAATCCGAAGCTCATCAAGGCCTGGCAGGACGAGCAGGCCCTCGAGAGGACGAAGAAGCTCAGGCCCAACCTTCTGTCGAAAAATTGAATTTTTGGCCGGTTTTTTGTATTTTTGCTCTCACAACTAAACATTTATTTCTCTTTTCATATGAAAAAAGTCATTCTGGCTATTATTCTTGCCTTCTGTGTCGTGGGTCTCAGCAGTTGTTCGAAACAATGTTATTGCAAAGCCACTGTCGACGGAAACGTGGCCAAGGGTAACACCTATTTCCTGGAAGACGGCAAGAAGTGCAGCGATTACAATTACACAGGTACATGGATGAGCAAGACAGTTGAATATACCTGCTCGGACACAATGTAATTTTTTTTGTATTTTTGTATAAAACAAACCTATTAACACTCAAGATAATGAAAAAAGTCCTTTTTGCATTATTGGTTTTGGCTTGTGTCGCAGGCCTCAGCAGCTGCTCGAAGAAATGCTATTGCAAGGCAATGGTCAACGGTAAAGAGCAAGTAGGCAGCACCGTAACTCTCGATCAGGGCAAGAAGTGCAGCGATTACAACTACAGAGCCACTCTCCTTGGAGAAACTGTTGAATACAAATGCACAATGAGTCTCTAAGACTGTTCTTCCGGGAACTTCTCGGATTGATTTTCATATTATCGGCGGTCGCCAAGCTGGCGGGCGCCGATAATTTTGAACTGTATGTCTTCAGCCTCGGGGTCTTCTCCCTTGGGGCTTCATTCATCATTGCCAGACTGGTCATCGCCCTGGAGCTCTTCCTGGGAGTCTGGCTGATGGTCAACACCCATCCGAAGGCTGCCATCAAGCTGGCCGTAGCGCTGCTCGCCGCCTTCTCGGCATTCCTGGTGGTGCTGATCGTCAAGGGCAGCAAGGACAACTGCCACTGCTTCGGTGACCTGATCGATTTCACGCCTGTGCAGTCGCTTGTCAAGAATGCCGTCCTGGCAGCCGTAGCAGCGCTGTCACTGAAGGTGAAGCCGTTCAACATTCCCCGCAGGAATCTCATCGCGGCCCTGGCCGGCGTCGCATCGCTGGCCGCGGTGTTCATCATCTCCCCTCCCGACAACCTTATGTACAAGAGCTACGCTATCGACGGGTTCAACCAGGACATCTTCGACAAGGCCGTGGCCGACGGGCTCATCGACGAAGCCCTTACCGAGGGAGATGACCTGACCTGCTTCTTCAGCTTCAACTGCGAGTTCTGCCATATGACGGCCAAGAAACTGAGCATAATGCTCGGGCGCGGAGCCTTCGAAGGCGCCACGGTCAATGTGCTGGTCGGCGGCAAGTACGAAGACTTCGCCGCTGAGGCGGCAGCCTTCTTCGCCGACTCGCAGCTGCCTTACAACAGCCTGGATTCACTGCCTGCCAATACATTCCTGCACATCACGAACGGGCATTACCCCGTCGTGATCCACACACAGGACGGCCGGCTCCTGGAACAGTGGAGCTACCGCGACCTTCATTAGCAGGAAATCCCTGTTACTTTACAGAGAACTGATATTTCGCGAAGTGGGTGTACTTCTCGCCGGGACGGAGCACTATGCTCGGGAAGTTGTCGTGGTGAGGAGCATCCGGGAAGAACTGGGTCTCGAGGGCCACGCCGCTGAACTTGTGGAACACGCCGCCGCGCTTGCCGACCTCGACGCCGTTCATATTTCCGCCTGAGTAATACTGCAGGCCGGGACGGTCGGTATAGAGGGTCAGGAGGATTCCGGTCTCGGGCTCATAGAGAGTCGCGCAGGGCTTGGTGGAGTCACCCTTGGTGTTCAGGACGAAGTTCAGGTCATATCCGGCATCGGTCTTCGAATCGACTCTTGCAGCCTGCCTGAAATCGTAGATAGTTCCTGCAACGGGAGCGATCTCACCGGTGGGATTGGTGTTCTCGTCGACCGGAGTGTAGTAGTCGGCGTCCATCCAGTAGATGTGGCTGTTGCTGCTCTTCTCGGTAGTTCCGTGGAGGTTGAAGAACGGATGGAAGGTAGGATTGCAGAGAGTGGGCGCGTCGGTGGTGGCCTCATATTCGAGAACCAGGGCGTTGTCGTCGTCCAGGGTGAAAGTCACGCTGATGTTGAAATTGCCGGGATAGCCCTCTTCCCCGTCGGGAGAGAAATAGCTCATCCTGACCTTGTTGTCAGCCAGCTGCACAGCATCCCAAACGTGCTTGTACATCGCGTTGGGGCCGCCGTGGATATGGTTGACGCCGCTGTTGATCGGCAGCTCGTAGTCCTTTCCGTCGAGGGTGAACTTGCCGTAGGCGATACGGTTCACAACGCGGCCTACGATAGAGGCTGATGAAACGCTGGAGGTATTGAGATAGCTCTGGATGTTGTCGTGGCCTACGATGACGTCCACGGGATTGTTGTCCTTGTCAGGAACGATGATGGAAGCGGTCCTGGCGCCGTAGTTGGTCACCTGCACCACCATGCCGTTCTGGTTTGTCAGTGTATAGAGGGCAACCGGCTTGCCTTCGTATTCAGTCACGAAAGCCGCGGGATCGAGCATCAGAGGCTCTGCTGAGAACTTCTGGCCATTGCAGCTGCAAAGAACGAGCGCTGCCAACATTATGCTTGCAATATGGTTTTTCATAGTATAGATGATTTATTTGATTCCGAATTTAGACTTGTAGGCCTTGAGGGTGTTGCGCATAAGCGAGACTATGGTCATCGGACCGACGCCTCCCGGGACGGGAGTGATGTATGAGCACTTGGGTGCGACTTCGTCGAAATTCACGTCACCCATAATGCGGTAGCCCTTCTCTGTCTCGGCAGGAACGCGGGTGATGCCCACGTCCACCACTACTACTCCTTCCTTGACCATATCGCCCTTCAGGAAGCCCGGAACGCCGAGGGCGGCGATGATGATGTCGGCAGTCCTGGTGTACTGCTCGATGTTCTGGGTGCGGCTGTGGCAGATGGTCACAGTGCAGTCGCCGGGTTTGGCCTTGGCTGAAAGCAGGTTGGCGATGGGGCGGCCGACGATGTTGCTGCGGCCGAGCACCACGCAGTGCTTGCCCCTTGTCTCGATGCCGTATTCCTCAAGCAGCGTGATGATGCCGTAGGGAGTGGCGCTGACGAAGGTGTCGAGTCCCAGGCAGAGACGGCCGACGTTCTCGGGATGGAAACCGTCGACATCCTTGGCGGGGTTGACGGCCATCAGTATCTTCTGCTCGTCGATATGCTTCGGGAGCGGAAGCTGGATGATGAATCCGTCGACGCTGTCGTCTTCGTTGAGTCTTTTGACCTCGG
>JAGCFF010000007.1 GCA_017650285.1 Bacteroidales bacterium | reverse complement strand
GGACATCGAAGAGTATGACGCCCTCATCGAGGCCTGCAAGAACAGGAGCGAAGAGTGCGGCGGCAGTTTCGAGTCCTACGACACTATCTGCAAGCAGGTTGCGGCAAGGCATTCAGCCCTTGCCGACTTCGCAGCATCCCACGACGTGATACTGTTCGTCAGCGGGCGGGAGAGTTCCAACGGCAACGTGCTCTACAACCTCTGCCTCAAGCATAACACCCGCACCTACTGGGTGGAGAACGGACAGGTCCCCGAAGGGCTTTTCCACGACGGCGACAGCGTGGGAATCTGCGGTGCCACATCGACACCCCGTTGGCAATTGGAAGAATTATATATACATTTGCAGAATAAAATCATAAACAAACAATAACAAAGATATATGGCAACAACTGCTGACTTCAAAAACGGTCTTTGTCTGGATTTCAACGGCAAGCCCGTTTCAATCGTATGGTTCCAACATGTAAAGCCCGGCAAAGGCCCGGCTTTCGTCAAGACAAAACTCCGCAATCTGGAAAACGGCAGGATTCTCGAAAAGACCTACAGCGCCGGTGAGAAGGTCGACCTCATCACCGTGGAGCACAGGCCCTATCAGTTCCTCTACAAAGATGAAGACGGATACAACTTCATGCACACCGAGACTTTCGAGCAGGTTCACCTCGGTTTCGATATGATCGAGAATGCTGACCTGATGAAAGAAGGCCAGCAGGTGGAAATGATTTTCCACGCTGACGAAGAGAGGTGCCTCACCTGCGAGCTTCCCACCTATGTGGAGCTTGAAGTGACTTACACCGAGCCCGCAGTCAAGGGCGACACCGCTTCCACCAATGCACTGAAAGCCTGCACCCTTGAAACCGGCGCCGAGATCATGGTTCCGCTCTTCATCAACCAGGGCGACAAGATCAGGGTCAACACCGTTGACCGCAGCTACGGCGAGCGCGTAAGATAGCTTCAGGCCGTATGCGAAAAAGGCGACTCCGACAGGAGCCGCCTTTTTTCGTGCGCTGACGGGGAATCAACCTGATTCCCGTCCTAGTACACCTTCAGCTCGCCGATCTCTACGCCCTGGGCACCGGCAGTCACGATGATGACTTCCTTGCCTTTCTTGTTGACGACGTATGAGGGCTCGTCGATGAAGGTATGCGAGTGTCCGCCGACGATAATGTCGATGTTCGATGATTCAGCAGCCACCACGTGGTCTGACGGCCTGTCGTAATCACCGCCGTCGAAGCCAAGGTGAGAAAGGAAGATCACCATATCGCACTTCTCGCTGTTCTTCAGATAGTCGGCCCACTTGTTGACCTCGGCGACCGTGTCGAGATGCTCCATATTCTTGATGTACTCGTACATCACGTTGCTTTCGAGATATGAGGTGGCACCTACGATGCCTATCTTCAGGCCGCCGCGCTTGATGATGGTATAGGGTTTCACATAAGGCTCCAGAGGTGTGCCTTCCACACCGTAGTTGCACATAAGGATGGGGCATTTCGATGTGGAGATCCTGCGGGCAAGCTCATCGAGGCCGTTGTCGAACTCGTGGTTGCCGAGGGTTATGGCATCGTATCCGAGGGCATTCATAAGCGCCTGCTCCAGATCGCCCTTGGCCATAGTGAAGTAAGGGGTACCCTGGTTGTAGTCTCCGGCATCCAGAAGCAGAACTTTCTTCTTTCCGTACTCGTGACGGACGCTGTCGATGAACTGCAGCCTGCGGTCCACTCCGCCAAGGCCTTCGTTGCGGCCTGTACGCAGAGGTTCGATCTGGCTGTGGGTATCGTTGGTATGAAGTATCACCAGTCGCTGTGCGTCAGACATCGAAAATGTCAGGCACGCTATCGCTACTGCCAAAAAAAACTTTTTCATAGCTTACCTCCTGTCTACGTTTTTGATTATCACGCGGCCGTCCATCTTGGGGTCGATCTTCTTGCCCTGGTCGGTCAGATTGCGGATGTGTTCCACCACGGCGTCGCGAATGACCACGTCGGTTTCGATCACCTTGTCGGCATAGGATCCGATGCGCGAACCATCGCCGCCGTCAAGCAGGAAGTTGATGGTCGCAAAGTTGTAGGTCTTGTTGGGATCCAGAGGCTTTCCGTCGATTTTCAACTTTGTTATCTGATAGTTGTCGATTACCATCTCGACGCCGCTGAGGCACTCCACATAGCCTTTCTTGGCATAATTGTCGAGGAACTGGTAGAGTTTCGAACCTTTGACCTTGCAGACTACGATGTAGTTGTCGAAGGGGAATATCGAGAAGATGTCATACACTCTCACATCACCCCTGGGCATTGCCGTGCGGATGCCGCCGTAGTTGGTCATTGCCAGCTCGACGTGTTCGCCGATTTCCTTCTCGGCCCTCTCGCGGATGAGGTCGGCGGCGAAGTTCGAAAGTTCGCTCTCCGGTCCCCTGCGGCTCTCGAGCAGACGGTCGGTGTAGCCGATGATTTCCTGGAGCGGAGCAACCTGGGGAGCATACTGGTCTATGATGTCAACAGCCGCCATATCGTTGCCGATGTCATAGCGCGAATCGATGTAGTGGTATTGCCACGCGTACTCGAAGTCGCTGTTCTTCCTGCCGCAGGAAGCCAGCAGCAGGCAGATTGTCATTAGAAATATAACTTTTCGCATATATCTATTTTTTGCTTTTCATCCACTTGTAAAGGTCCTTGAAGGTAGCCTTCTTGCCGTACATCAGGATTCCCACGCGGTAGATCCTTGCAGATATCCAGGTCACGAGCACGAAAGTCGCCACCAGCAGGAAGACAGAAAGGATCAGCTGCCAGCCGGGCACCACTCCGAACGGAAGCCTTGCGAGCATCACCATCGGAGACGTGAACGGAATGATCGAAGCCCAGAATGACAGGGGGCTGTTGGGATGCTGGAAGGTGTGGAGCATGATGAACAGACCCAGCATCAACGGGATGGTGATAGGCATCGCCAGCTGGCCTGTGTCGGCCTCGTTGTCAACTGCTGAACCAACTGCCGCGAACATGGAAGCGTAGAGCAGGTAGCCCAGCAGGAAGTATATGAGGAAGAATATCAGCAGGTAAGGGATGTTCAGGCTGGCCAGGCCGCCGAAGATGCCGGAAGCCACCGAATTCGCCACGGCCTCCCCTGTCTCCGCTACGCCGGGCACAGCAGCAGCACCTGATGACAGCAGGTCAGCTCCGAACAGCGCACCGCCAGCAGTCACGAGCAGCAAGGTCAGCACAATCCAAATTATGAACTGCGTCAGCGCCACTCCTGCCACACCGATGATCTTGCCCATCATAAGCTCGAAAGAGCTGACTGATGAAACCATAACCTCTACGATACGGTTCGACTTCTCCTCGATGACGCCCCTCATCACCATATTGCCGAACATGAAGGTGAACATGTAGATAAGGAAGCTCATGATGTAGGCCACTATCATGTAGGCCTCCACAGAGTCTTCCTTCTCCCCGCCGTCGCCGGTCAGCGTCAGGGCCTCCACAGGCACGTCGGTCTTGACCTTTGCCATTATGTCCTCGTAGCCCACGATGTCGTAGGCCTTGAGTTTGTAGTCACGGACGGCCGTCTCCACCTTGCTGGCGATGGACATCTTGTCGTCAAGGCTGACAGGCTCCTTGCTGTAGGTGGTCACTGCCACGTTGTTGTCGGCATCCAGACCCGACACGACCACCAGCACGTCAATGCCAAGGTCGTCGAAATCTGCCTTCATCTGCTCGACGTCGGCATTTGCGTCAGCAAAGCTGTATTCGACCTTCTCCCCGCTCTCGAAATAAGGTTTGACGAGTCCGGAGCGGTCGACGAACATCACTTTCTGCTGGTCCTTGCCCTGGTAGAGCATTATCACCGAAGGAATCAGGATAAGCAATGCCATGAAAATCGGCGTAAGGATAGTGGTGAGTATGAACGATTTCTTCTTTACCCTTACGGAATACTCGCGGCCTATGATAAGTCCTATTTTGCTCAGATTCATTGCTTTTCCTCCTCCTGATTCTGGCCTCCTACAAGCTTGATGAAGATGTCGTTCATCCTCGGTATAAGCTTTCTGAAGGAAATGATGTCCACTTCTTCGTTGAGTTCACTGATAACATCCCTGACGGTGAAATCAGCATTGATGTCGAGAACCGCCCTGCGTTCGTTCTTGAGCTGGTCATCCAGCGAGACTGAATACGAGCGTCCTGCAGGTAGTCTGTCCGCAGCAGTATTATAGAGCAGTTCCACCTGGTCAGAGCCCCAGCGGCGACGGATGTCGTCGGTGCCGCCGGTCACCACCAGCTTCGACTTGTTTATGAGAGCTATGTTGTCGCAGAGTTCCTCCACAGACTCCATATTGTGGGTCGAGAGGATTATCGTGGTGCCTTCGTCGCGCAGGCGAAGTATCTCTTCGCGTATTGTCTGGACATTAACGGGGTCGAAGCCGCTGAAAGGCTCGTCGAGGATCAGCAGGCTGGGCTTGTGGACCACGGTGGTTATGAATTGCACCTTCTGGGCCATACCCTTCGACAGGTCTTCCACTTTCTTGTCCCACCAGGAGCGTATCTCGAATTTGACGAACCATTCCTTGAGGGCCTTGGCCGCCTCGGCGGCGCTCATTCCTTTGAGCCTTGCGAGGTACATTGCCTGCTCGCCGACCTTCATCTTCTTGTAGAGGCCCCTTTCTTCCGGCAGATAGCCGATCTTGCGCACCGTCTCCTCGGTCATAGGACTGCCGCCGAACAGGACGGTGCCTTCAGTGGGTATGGTAATCTGGTTGATAATGCGGATCAGAGTGGTCTTGCCCGCTCCGTTCGGCCCCAGCAGGCCGAAGATCTTGCCTTGAGGGACATCGATAGACACGTTGTCCAGAGCCGTGAACTGGCCGAACCGTTTGGTGATGTCCTTACACTCTATGATATTCATTTTGTCAGAAATTGTTTTCTTCCCTGTATTTGTCGAAACAATGCCGGCAGAGCGGCTCGTAGATGTCTTTCTCGCCAAGTTCGACAAGCTTTTCGCTGGCGCTCAGACGGTGTGAATAGTTGGCGGGATCGCCGCACTTGACGCATATGGCGTGAACCTTGGTGACATATTCAGCCACGGCCATAAGGGCGGGCATCGGGCCGAAGGGCTGACCGCGGAAATCGGTGTCAAGACCGGCCACTATCACCCTTATGCCCATACTTGCAAGCTTCTGCACCACGTCGACTATGCCCATATCGAAGAACTGGGCTTCGTCGATGCCTACCACGTCCACATTTCCGGTGAGCAGCAGCAGGCTGTTGGACGACTCCACGGGCGTCGAGATGATGGCGTTCGAATCGTGGCTGACCACCTCTTCGTCGGAGTAGCGCACGTCGATCTTCGGCTTGAAAATCTCGACCTTCAGATTGGCGATCTTGGCCCTCTTGAGCCTGCGGATGAGCTCCTCGGTCTTGCCTGAGAACATTGAGCCGCAGATGACTTCGATCCAGCCCGGTGTCTTTGCGTTTTCGATAAACATAGGATTTTTATACCTTTGCTTTGTAACCGACAAATATAAGTAAAAATGTCTGAACTTTACATAGTACCGACGCCCGTGGGCAATCTCGAAGACATGACCTTCAGGGCCGTTCAGGTGCTCCGTGACGTGGACCTCATTCTGGCGGAAGACACCCGCACGACTGCTGTCCTGCTCAAGAAGTTCGGCATCACCACCCACGCTGAAAGTCACCACAAATACAACGAACACCAGAAGGTCGAGCTCGTCAAGGACAAGATCCTTTCGGGCTTGTCGGTAGCCCTTGTCAGCGACGCCGGGACGCCTGGCATCAGCGACCCCGGATTCCTGCTGGTCCGCACCTGCGCGGAAGCCGGCATCAAGGTCGTGACGCTGCCCGGACCTACCGCCTGCATCCCTGCGATCGTAAACTCAGGCCTCCCCTGCGACCGTTTCTGCTTCGAAGGCTTCCTTCCCCAGAAGAAAGGCCGCCAGACAAGGCTCACCGAGCTTGCAGGCGAGCGTCGCACGATGGTGTTCTACGAATCCCCCTTCAGACTGACGAAGACTCTCACCCAGTTTGCGGAGTTCTTCGGCGACGGACGGAAGGCTGCCGTCTGCCGCGAGATTTCAAAGGTTCACGAGACCACCCACCGGGGCACCCTTGCCGAGTTGCGGGACTATTTCACCGCCAACGAACCCAGGGGCGAGATAGTGATAGTGGTCCAGGGAGCCGATGACAGGCCAAAAACGGATTCCTAAACATTTAAATCTTCTTGGAGGAGCGAGTTATGAAGGGTAAAAAGACATCTGCGGTCGCAGCCAGCGGAGCTGTGGCTCTCATTTTCCTTATTCTTGGCTTTCAGATAGCCATTTTCAGCGGCAATGTGTTCAGATTCAGACAGGAGGCCGCCGGCGGAAAAACCGGAGAAACCGAAATTATTACTGAGGATTCCGACCAGCAAGAAAGGTCCTCCGAGCCACCTGCAGAGCCTGAGCGGAAGTCTGCAGTACGCAAGGCTCTCGAGGCCGGCAGCAGCCGCGAGCGCGACTACGGGGACTCGCGCACCGTCATCGCCGAGCGTACTGCCGGGAAAAAGGCCGAGACCTTCGAGTTCGACCCCAATTCCGTCACTCTGGAGGAGTTGTGCCGCCTGGGGTTCTCGGAGCGCCAGGCCCAGGTCATCCTGAACTACCGGGACAAGGGCGGGCGTTTCCGTTCCGAACAGGACTTTGCCAAGATGTATGTGGTGGACAGCGCCGTTTTCGCCAGGCTCGAGCCATACATACGCATACCGAAGATAGACCTCAACGCTGCCGACAGCGAGGCTCTGCTTTCACTGCGCGGCATCGGGCCGTACTATGCTTCCAAGATTCTGGCTTACCGCCGAAGGCTGGGAGGCAGTTTCTCGAGCCTGGACCAGCTGCTCGAGATCGAAGGGTTTGACAGCGAAAGGCTGGACGGCTTCAGGAACGACGTCGAGCTTCGACGCCCGCCGTCGGGTTTCAACATCTGGGAGGCCACGAAGGAGCAGTTGGAAGCGCACCCCTATATCGGGGCCTATGCAGCCAAGGGCATCATCCGTTTCAAGCGCACGGTGGATACTCTGGCCTGGACCCTCTCAGGGCTTGTCGAGGCTGGCATCCTCTCAGCAGAGAATGCCGCGAAACTGTGATCTGCTACAGTTCCTCTAGCACCAGATCCTTATAGCGGACTTCACAGGCCGGGCCCTTGTGTATCTGCAGGGCAATGCGTCCTGTCTGGCCGACAGTCCCGAATCCTTCCAGCGGACGGTCCGTGTAGGGCTCGATGTGGTCGGTAGTCTGGACACCGTTAAGCCAGAGCCGCACCCTGGGTCCTTCGCAACGGATGATGAATTCGTTCCATTCGTCAGGACGGTATCCTTCCGGCAGGCCGAGTTCCATTCCCAGGAAGTCCGAACGGCGTTTCTCATCGTACAGGCCGCCTGTCCTGCGGGCAAGTATGTCGGCCTGATATCCTACCATCTCACAGCCCTGTCCGGGCAGTGTGCTGCGGTGGCTCCTTAGCTGTATCCCTCCGTTGTAGCTTTCGTCGGTGGGAGTCACTTTGTATTTGAGCCTCAGTTCGAAATCCTTGTAGTCGCGGACGGTCCTGATGAAGTGGTTGTCGGCGAGGGCGCTTTCAAGGCTGCCTCCCACTATTATTCCGTCTTCGATGCGGAAATGCTCCATTGCCTCATCGTCATTGCCTTCCCATCCTTCAAAGGTCTTTCCGTCGAATAAGGCGGTTCCCTTGAATTCCTTCAGGATATCGAGTGTCTGGGAAGTGGCAGGCTGGGGTGTAGGAATGAGCGTCAGGCTTTGGATCGCGGGCAGTGCGCCGGTAACTGATTGGGTGCCGTCGGGGTTGGAGATTATGCTGTGCTGAATACCCCAGAGCGCTATGGCAATTTTTCCACTGTGGGTTATTGTCAGAATTCCGGCTTCCATTGTCTGGAAATCAGTGTCGGACGAGGTCGGTGGCACAAGGGCTGCAAGTTGCTGGCCGTCGGCATCGACAGTAAAGGCACTGCCGAAGAATGGCTGCGCGTACTGCACGAGAACTCTGTAGTTTCCGCTGCGAAGCTTTGCCGTCCATTGGATTGATTGGGCAGGGCTGTCCCAGTTGCGGATGGCGGCTTGCTTTCCGCTGCCGTCAAGTATGAGTCCGTTGCTGATTGCTGCGTCTGATGCGCCGAGGGTTACGGATGAATTTTCTTTTGACTTCAGCAAGCCGGTAATCACTGCTGCGCACAGGCATACTGCCGCGATGGTCGATATAATCAAGATAGTCTTTTTCATTCTTCTCGATGATGATGGTTCAGAAGGATGGGTAAAGGTAGTAAAAACTGATAACTGTCGGCAATCCCTCACTCTCCGGGATTGTGC
>JAGCFF010000068.1 GCA_017650285.1 Bacteroidales bacterium | reverse complement strand
TTATCAGATTCCCTCTTAATTCACCAGATGGGAGACTAACCCAGATAGCTTTTGAGCAGCTTGCTGCGGGCACTGTGACGGAGGCGGCGTATCGCTTTCTCCTTGATTTGACGAACCCTCTCGCGCGTCAGACCAAAATGCTCTCCGATCTCTTCGAGGGTCATCTCCTGGCATCCTATGCCGAAGAAGTACCTCACGATGTCCCTCTCCCTTTCGGTCAGGGTAGAAAGCGCCCTTTCTATCTCCTTGTTGAGGGATTCGTTCACGAGACCTCTGTCAGCGTTGGGAGAGTCATTGTTGACCAGCACGTCAAGAAGACTGTTGTCTTCGCCGTCGACGAACGGTGCGTCCACGGACACGTGGCGGCCGGACACTCTCAGCGTGTCGTTGATCTTTTCGCGCGGAATGCCGAGAATCTCTGCCAGCTCATCAGAAGAAGGCATACGCTCATTCTCCTGCTCGAACTTACTGAGAGCTTTATTGATCTTATTCAGCGATCCAACCTGATTGAGCGGAAGGCGAACGATCCTCGACTGTTCAGCCAAAGCCTGCAGTATTGACTGGCGGATCCACCATACAGCATAGGAGATGAACTTGAAACCTCTGGTCTCATCGAACTTCTCCGCAGCCTTGATCAGGCCAAGGTTGCCTTCGTTGATAAGGTCCGGGAGGCTCAAGCCTTGATTCTGATACTGTTTGGCGACCGAAACCACGAACCTGAGGTTCGCTCTCGTCAGCTTCTCAAGGGCTTCCTGGTCGCCTTTCTTGATACGCTGTGCAAGCTCTACCTCTTCTTCTACCGTGATCAGCTCTTCCCTGCCAATTTCTTGCAAATACTTGTCGAGAGATGCGCTCTCTCGATTCGTAATCGACTTTGTAATTTTAAGTTGTCTCATTAACCGATAATGATATCAGGCCAATTGGGGCCATAGCGCGCAAATATATATATTTATATCAAGAAATTACAAATTTACCATGATTTCTTTTTGAACATTGTCGCGCATTACCGTAACGACGGCTTTCTCGCCCGGACGGAGCTTGCTCACCTGCACCTGGACTTCCGAAGCTGTGCTGACTTTGTTCAGGTTGATTTCCTTGATGATGTCACCTGAACGGAGGCCTGCAGCAGAGGCGGGGGTATCGGCCCTGACATCGGCGATGGTCACGCCCTGGTCGGTGTCCATCATAGAGATGCCGAGCACCGCACGCTGCACTGAGCCGAACTCGATGAAGTCGTCGGTGATCTTCTTGACGATGTTCACGGGCACTGCGAATGCATAGCCTGAATATGAACCCGTCAGGGAGATGATTGAAGTGTTGATGCCGACAAGCTGGCCGCTGGTGTTGACGAGCGCGCCGCCGCTGTTGCCGGGATTGACGGCTGCATCGGTCTGGATGAACGACTCTACCCTGTAGCTGCCGTCATAGTTGGGGAACGAACGTCCCTTTGCGCTTACGATACCGGCGGTGATGGTCGAACGCAGGTCATAGGGGCTGCCGATGGCAAGCACCCATTCGCCGAGCCTCAGCTCGTCTGAATCGCCCATTTCCAAAGCCTGGTAGCCGGTGCCGTCAAGCTTGAGCAGCGCGAGGTCGGTGGCGGCGTCGGTTCCGATGACCTTAGCCTCGTGCACCGAGTTGTCATAGAGGGTCACCTGCACCTCGTCAGCGCCGGAAACCACGTGGTTGTTGGTCACCACATAGCCGTCCTCGGAGATTATCACACCCGAACCGATGCCGACCTGGTCCTGCGGAGTGTTGGCGAAACCGAAGAAATAGTCGAACATAGACGAAGGCGACTGCTGGCGGGTGGCCTTCTTGACTACTTTGACATATACAACTGAATTGACAGCCATCTCGGCGGCATCGCTGAAATAGGTGGCGGTCATCACATCTTTCTCGCTGCGGACAATCTTCCTGTCCTGGGGAGCGTCGTTTTTCTCTCTGATGAGTTCTTCCTTGAACTCGCTCACTTCACTGGTCTTCGCAGACACCTTGCCTGCAACCAAATAAGAGACTAAGCCTGACAAAATGACAGACAAAGCCGCAATCAATAGACCTTTTTTCATATTGTAATTGTTGATAATTTCTGGCGTGTACATCGGTCAAATTATATGCCAAAAGCATATGCGATTTCCGTTGTTTTTTATTATCTTTGTGTGTTACCATAAAGATTAATAAATAACATCAGTGATATGAGATTCGTATTATCAAGTTCGGAACTTCTCCGCGGACTGGTGTCCGTTTCGAGAGTATTAGCAAACAAGCCTGCCCTTGCAATATTGGACAACTTCCTCTTTGACCTCAAGGACAACTCCCTTACCGTCACTGCATCCGACGGAGAGACCACTCTCCGCACCAGCCTTCCCGTGGAGCAAGTCCTCGAAGAAGGTGCAGCCGCAGTTCCCGCCAGGCTTCTTATCGACTCCCTCAAGGAGTTTCCGGACCAACCCCTGTCTTTCCTCACTGACAAAGCGTCTTCGCTCAACATAATCTGGTCGAGCGGTGCTTCGAAGATCCCGTTCTTCCCTGCAGAAGACTATCCCGTGTTCCCCGTCATCGCAGAGGATGCCAACAGTCTCGACATCGCAGCCCCCATACTCCTGAACGGTATCAACGACACCATATACGCCACTGCAGAAGAAGAGCTCAGGCCCGTGATGAACGGTATCTTCTTTGACATCGACACCGTAGGCACATCCATCGTGGCTTCCGACGCCCACAAGCTGGTATGCTACACCGTCTTCTCTGTCAAGGGAGCCGAGAAATGCTCGTTCATCCTGCACAAGAAGCCCGCTTCAGTTCTGAAGAACATCATCGGCAAGGCCGAAGGCGACATCTCAGTCAAGTTCGACAAGCGCAACGCGATGTTCTCGTTCGACAATACGGTTCTCGTATGCCGCCTCGTGGACGGCAACTATCCCGCATACCGCACCGTCATCCCGAAGAACAACCAGAACAAGATGATCATCGGCCGCGTCGAGTTCCTCAACGCTGTCCGCCGCGTGGCCGTCTGCTCAAACCAGGCTACCAGCCACATCATCCTGAAGATTTCTGCCGGCGAGATCATGATTTCAGCCGAAGACACCTCGTTCGCAATCTCAGCATACGAGAAGCTGAACTGCCAGTATGACGGCGTTGACATCGAGATCGGCTTCAAGGCTCCGTTCCTTGCCGAGATCCTCAGCAACCTGCCTTTCGAGAACATCTGCATGTGCCTCGCCGACAGGTGCCGCGCAGCCCTCATCGTATCAGCAGACGAGAAGGATCCTTCAGAAGAGCTCTGCGCCCTGCTGATGCCGATCATGCTCAATTCATAGTCCGAAATGGAACTCAACCTCAAAAATCCCCTGTTGTTTTTCGATCTGGAAACGACAGGGCTTGACGTCGCGCGCGACCGCATCGTCGAGCTCGCCGCCGCCAAGGTGTTTCCCGACGGCCGCGTAGAAGAGAAGCGCAGGCTCATAAACCCCACCATCCCCATCCCTAAGGAAGCACAGGACGTGCACCACATCAGCGACGATGACGTCAAGGACCAGCCCACTTTCAAGCAGATTGCAAAATCGCTGGCGCAGTGGATGGAAGGCTGTGACATAGCCGGCTACAACTCCACCCGTTTCGACATTCCCCTGCTGGCGGAAGAGTTCCTGCGGGCAGGCGTCGATTTCGATTTCCGCAAGCGCAAGCTCATCGACGTGCAGGTGATCTTCCACAAGATGGAGCAGCGCACGCTGGTGGCCGCCTATTCTTTCTACTGCCACAAGAACCTCGAAGACGCCCACTCCGCCCTCGGCGATGTTCGAGCCACCTACGAAGTGCTCAAGGCCCAGCTCGACAGATACCAGGACACCCTTCAGAACGACGTCGAGAAACTCTCGGAGTTCACCACCGTCACGAAGATGGCCG
Source organism: Bacteroidales bacterium (assembly GCA_017650285.1). Lineage (GTDB taxonomy): Bacteria > Bacteroidota > Bacteroidia > Bacteroidales > UBA932 > Equibacterium. The sequence continues at coordinate 9,805 of JAGCFF010000068.1, read as the reverse complement.
ATTATGCAGGCCGCATCGCATACAACGACAAGGACGAGGCAGTCTTCAACTTCGGCAAGCATAAGGGACGCAGGGTCATCGACGTCCTCCACACGGAACCCAGCTACTACGACTGGATGATGAACGGCGACTTCACCCTCGACACCAAGAAGGTGCTCACAGGTCTATATCTGGAGTCCAAGAAGAAGCAATAATGAACATAGCTGTCCTGAAGTCCTCCGGCAATTACTGTTTCCGGCCAGACAACACCCTGAATAGGGAAGCTCGCGACTACTATCTCCCCGACGGAGTGGAAGCCGTGACGCTCACGCCCTGCATCTACTCGAAGGTAGTCAAGGCGGGGAAATGCATTGCCGAAAGGTTTGCAGGCAGGTATGTCGACAATTATGGCTTCGGAGTCCTGCTGGACGCCGACGGAGCCGACCCTATGGAAGCAATTTGCCTCGACGGCTCCTCATTTCTTTCCGGAGACACCATTCCACTGTCGGGGATAGAAAATGCATCTTTCGAAGTGAGCGTAAACTACGGGCCCTGGTACAGAGGCGGCAGCTTCGACGCGGCTATGCTCTATGACGCGCTGGTGACCGTCAGCCGCCACAGCACTCTGAGGGCGGCCGATCTGCTGGCAGTATGCCTGCCGGCTTCGATTGTCCTTCACAAGGGGGATTCTTTTTCCTTTGCAGGGCACAAGGTGGAAATCCTATAACGCAGCCACATATTTTGCGGCACTGAGGCCTGCAAGGGCTCCGGTGGAGAATGCCATCTGCAGATTGTAGCCTCCGGTGTCACCGTCGAGGTCCAGCACTTCACCGGCAAAGAAAAGGCCTTTGTCGAGCCTTGACTGCATAGTCTTGGAGATGACTTCGTCGAGCGACACACCGCCTGCCGTCACCACCGCCCTGCGGAAACCGGCGTGCTTGGCGATGGGGAAACGCCAGTCCTTCAGCCTGTCGGCAAGCGTGTTGACGGTCAGGTTCTTGGACATCGCATAGAAAGGATCTATCATCTCGGCGGGCATAAACCTTCTGAGAATCTTCTTCATACGTGCCTCGTTGATCATCGGCACCTCCCACTTGAAGGAGGCTACTTCCCTCTTGACCCTCTCCTTCAGTTCGTTTATCGGAACGGCCGGCTTGAGGTCTATGACCAGTTCCACGGAAGACCCGTTTTCGAGGGCGTGGATGGCCTTGCGGCTCACGCGGAAACCGAGCGGACCTTCGATGCCGTCTTCGGTGAAGGTCACCTCCCCCATCTCAGACTGTATCAGGTCGTGGTCGACGAAGAGGTTGAGCCCGACGTTCCTGAGCTCGACGTCATAGAGCCTGCTGTCGTAGTTCCTGGGCAGAAGGGCGGCCAGGCTGGGGAAGCAGTCGGTCACGGTATGTCCGAGGGAAGCTGCAACCTCATAGCCCCTGCCGTTCGAACCGGTAGCAGGATATGAAAGACCGCCGGTCGCAATTATAAGGGCCTTGGCCATTACCACGTCCGTCCTGATGAAACGGGGCGAAGAGAGGTCGTTGAAGGTGCATTTGAAGATGTTGCCGTCCGTGCAGACTGCGAGCAGGTCAGCATCCGCCACCACCTTCACTCCTACCTGCCGCATCCTGTCCACAAGCGCGTCGACAACGTCGAATGCGTTCATCGACTTCGGGAAGACACGGTCGCCCTGCGTCTCCACGGTTTCAAGGCCTATGCTGTTGAAATATTCTATCGTAGCCTCGTTGGAGAAATTGAAGAAGGCGCTCTTGACAAAATTGTTCTTGGGGTGGACGTGAGTCATGAACTCGCTCCAGGGCTTCGTGTTGGTAATGTTGCAGCGCCCCTTGCCGGTAATGGCAAGCTTGCGGCCGCAGAGATGATTTTTTTCGAGCAGCACCACTTCCGCCCCGCTTTCTGCAGCCTTGATGGCAGCCATCATTCCAGCCGGGCCTCCTCCTACCACAACAATCTGTCTTACGCCTTCCATACCGTCATCTGTTAATCACTCCGCTTCCCTGAAGCTCTCCTTCACTGTCATACCAGGCTGCGAACTGCCCTGCAGTCACACCGCGCTGGGGTTTTTCAAAGATAATATAGAGTCCGTCGCCGCGGCAGATGAGCTTTGCCTGCTGCAGTGGCTGACGGTATCTGATCCTCACGAGGCAGTCCCTTTCCTCACCCTCGGCAAGGGACAGCGAAGGCCTTACCCAATGGATGTCACGCGGCTCGATGCGGAGTCCGCGGCGGTAGAGACCGGGATGGTCCTGCCCTTCCCCTACATATATAAGATTGTTTGCGACGTCGGTAGCTATGACGAACAGAGGGTTCCTGTGGCCGCCGATGTTCAGTCCGTGGCGCTGTCCGATGGTGTAGAACTGAGCTCCGTCGTGACGTCCCGCGAGCTTTCCGTCCTGCTCTGTATAGACCACCGGCGCTGCCAGCTCCTCTATCGTTCCGGGCTCCTTGAGTCCGTCGTAGAAATCCCTGAATATCTCAATCACCTTCCCCTCCTTCGGCTTGAGCTTCTGCTGGAGGAACACGGGCAGGTCGACCTTGCCCACGAAGCATATTCCCTGGGAATCCTTCTTTTCAGCGCTGGGCAGACCTGCCTCCCTGGCTATCCTGCGGACCTCAGGCTTGGTGAGGCCGCCGATCGGGAAGAGGGCGTAGCGGAGCTGCTCTTGCGTAAGCTGGCAGAGGAAGTAGCTCTGGTCCTTGTTGTTGTCGAGTCCGGCAAGTAGACGGTATGCTATATGCCCATCGGCTTCCGTAACCTCGTCCTTGCGGCAGTAATGACCCGTCGCCACGTACTCGGCTCCGAGGCTGAGCGCGTGTTTCAGGAAGGAATCGAACTTGATCTCGCGGTTGCAGAGCACATCGGGGTTGGGAGTGAAGCCACGCTCGTAGCCGTCGAACATATAATCCACGACGCGCTTGCGGTATTCATCGCTCAGATCCACGAAATGGAAGGGAATGCCGATCTTGCGTGCCACCATCTCGGCCACGCTGCGTTCTTCCTCCCACTCGCAGTCACCGTGCAAGGTGCCTGTCGCGTCATTCCAGTTCTGCATGAAGACCGCGAACACATCGTGCCCCGCGTTCTTCAGCAGAAGCGCCGCAACACTCGAATCAACTCCTCCGGAAAGACCGACTGCAATTCTCATCTCTTCAATAGTTCTGCAATTTTATTGCGATTCAAAAAAAAGCCACTACCTTTGTGCCGGGTAAGTCTTACACGACCAGCTCCTGTCGAACTCCCCCAGGGCCGGAAGGCAGCAAGGGTAGATGGTTGTAGCGGTGCGATGTAATAAGCTTACCCTTTTTTGTTATCCTTCCAGATTGTCAAAATAGAAGGGCAACAGATCCTTGACAGAGGCAAAAACCTCCACTCTGCCGGCGCTGCCCACGATCACGGTCATAGGCGCGCCTCCCAACTCTTCATACTCCACCAGGGCCTGACGGCACGCTCCGCACGGATAGGTCGGAGTCTCAGTGAGCCTGTCGTCCTGACAGGCGGCGACAGCGATGGCCAGCATCCTCGCTCCGGGATAGGTCGCTCCGGCATAGTAGCAGGCAGACCGTTCGGCGCAGAGGCCGGAAGGATATGCGGCATTCTCCTGGTTGGAGCCGCACACCACCTCCCCGTTGTCAAGCAGGATGGCCGCTCCGACCCTGAAGTTGGAATAAGGTGCGTAGGCACGGCCTGTGGCATCGATTGCCTTCTGCAGAAGTGACTTCCATTCAGCAGGAAGCTCGTCTTTCGACTGATAGACCTGATAGCTGATATTGAGTTGCTTGTTTTGCATGGCAGCAAGGCGTATTTATGCGAAATTAGTAAAAATTGCTTAATTTCGCTCTTATGAAGGCCGTCTATATCACTATCTGCTGCCTGCTGTTTCTAACGGGTTTTGTCGCTGATGCAGGACATCCCCAGGCCGCATCCGACTACAGGACGGACTACATCCTCAGATACAAGGACGCCGCGATCGCACAGATGCAGCAGAGCGGCATTCCAGCCAGCATAACCCTCGCCCAGGCCTGCCTGGAATCGGGTTTCGGCACATCCACCCTCGCCACCCAGGGCAACAACCATTTCGGCATCAAATGCCACGACTACACCGGCCGCAAGATGTATGTCGACGATGACATCAAGGACGACTGCTTCCGTGTGTATGACAAGGTGGAAGACTCCTTCCAGGACCATTCCGACTTCCTGCGCTACCGTTCGAGGTATTCCTTCCTCTTCGACCTCGACCCCACCGACTACAAGGGGTGGGCCTACGGTCTCAAGGCAGCCGGATACGCCACCGATCCGCAGTACGCCACGAGGCTGATAGACCTCATCGAGCGCTACAACCTGCAGCAGTACGACAGTGCCGTCAGCCCCGAAGATCTTCCGGTAACTCCCGTCGTGGCGAAACTGCCGGAGCAGGTGGAGCTCAAGTCCACCAGCCCGCTCTACAGGATTTCGCTCCAGAGGGAGATCCTCAAGCGCAACAATGTGATATACGTCACAGCCAACGGGTATGAATCCTTCTCGTCGATAGCCCGCGAGTTCAACCTCTTCCCCAGGGAGATACTCCGCTTCAACGACGAAAAGCGCGACCGTATGCTGCAGGACGGAGAGATAGTCTTCATCGAGGCCAAGAAGAAACAGGCCGACAGATACCTCGACAAGCACGTCGTGGAAGAAGGCGAGACCATGCACGAGCTCAGCCAGCAATATGCAGTCAAGCTGAAATACCTCTACAAGTACAATCCGAACCTCAGTCCCGGCAGGGAGCCTGAACCCGGAAGCATCATCAACCTCAGAAAGAAATGAAAAAAGCGATACTCCTGGCGCTTATAGCGCTGTTGGCAATAACCCTCGTGGCAGGATACAACTACTACCGCACCTACTACAAGCCGAACTCCGCAGCAAACGAAGCTGACATATACGTCTATGCGGACGGCACATACGAGGCCTTTCTCGACTCCCTTTTCAGCAACGGAGCCGTCAAGGACCGCAAGACCTTCACCAAGGCAGCGGACAAGCTCGGGCTGGCCGATGTGCTGGAGCCCGGACATTACAATCTGAAAGCGGGCCTGACCAACAAGGAGATAATCAGGATCTTCGCAAACGGCTACCAGACCCCCGTGATGCTGCAGGTCAAGGGCTACATCCACACTCCCGAGGCTATGGCAGGATATCTCGGCAAGAGGCTGCACGACGACTCGACAGCTTTCGTCAACAAGCTGCACGACACCGAGCTGATGAAGAGCCTCGGCTTCAGGAAGGAGACCTACCTGAGCGTCTTCATCCCGGACACCTACGAAGTGTGGTGGACCATCTCGCCTGAAGAACTCATCAAAAGGATGAAGAAGGAATACGATGCCTTCTGGAATGAATCCCGCACTGCCAAGGCCAGGGCCATAGGGCTCAGCAAAGACCAGGTGATGACGCTGGCATCGATAGTCATCGAAGAGACCAAATATGAGCCCGAGATGCCCACTGTTGCAGGCGTTTACATAAACCGACTCAACAAGGGAATGCTGCTGCAGGCCGACCCTACCGTCAAGTTCGCGCTGAACCAGGAAGGCGTCACGAGGATACTCAACAGACACCTGAGCATCGACTCCCCCTACAATACATACCTCCATCCAGGACTGCCGCCGGGACCGATCACGATAGCTCCGAAATCAGCCATCGAGGCCGTTCTCAACTATCAGCACCACAATTATCTGTATTTCTGCGCGAAGGATACGTTCGACGGACAGCACAACTTCGCCGTCACCTACGCCGACCACCTGAAGAACGCCCGCGCCTATCAGCGTGCCTTGAGCGCAAGGACTTCTTCCAGTGCGGCCCGATAGTCGGCATCTTCGCTGTAGATGACCTGGTAGTAGACGCTTTCGTCCCAGACTGCCCTGGCCATCAAGGCTTTCATCGCGAGCTTGAGCTCAGGGGACGACTTTTCGACATCTTCATCAGCGGCCTTGACACCTTCCGCCTTCGTGTATTCCAGGAACTCGTCGAATACTGCATCTACGGCCGGATCGGCCACAAGTTCCTTCCAGGAGCTGTATTTCTGACGCATCGTTGTCCTGCGTGAATCCATATAGCCGTTCACGAACTCCTGGAGAAGTCCACGGGTTGCAACGGCAGTATAGAACCTTGACACATAGGAGGTGTCGCGCGGCACGAAGATGTCAGGCATAATGCCGCCGCCACCGTAAACGGTACGGCCTTTGACGAGGGTTTTGAACTTCTGCGACTCGTCGAAGCGGATGCTGTCGCGGCTGAAGCTCTCTCCCCTGGCGTAGCGTTCGTTATGCTCCTGATAGTACTCATCGCTGTTGCCTTCTTCGTAAGGGCTCTGGATCACACGGCCGCTGGGAGTATGATAGCGGGCGACAGTCACTCTCAATGCGGATCCGTCTCGGAAAGGAAGCTCGCGCTGCACAAGGCCCTTGCCGAAAGTGCGGCGGCCCACTATGGTGCCGCGGTCCCAATCCTGGATGGCTCCGGCGACGATTTCACTGGCAGAAGCCGAGTTCTCGTCGACCATTATCACCAGCGGACCTTCCTGATAGATTCCGCTGCCTGTGGCGAACTCCTCGTTGGTCTTGACCCTGGCTCCTTCCGAATACATCAGCAACTGGCCTTTGGCGAGGAACAGATTTGCAATGTTGAGGGCCGAACTCAGCAGTCCGCCTCCGTTGCCCCTCAAGTCGAGGATCACACCTTCCGGCTCAACCCCAAGACTCCTGATGGCATCGTACACTTCCCTTCCGGAGGTGGCGGCAAAGCGGCTCAGCTTGACATACACGACACCCGGAGCGGCTTCATAGACTGCGACTACGCTCTCCATCGGAATGCGGTCGCGGGTGATGCGGTATGTGCGGGTCCCGGGAACGCCCTTACGCACCACATCGACGTCAACCTTGGAACCCCGGCGGCCACGCAGCAGGGTCCTGACCTTGTTGGTCGAGAGTCCTGTGCCTGCCACGTACACGGTATCCACCTTGACTATCTTGTCTCCTGTCTGCAATCCGACCTTAGATGCAGGGCCTCCCTCGATGACATTCTGGACTGTCAGGGTGTCCTTTATTATGGCGAACTCTATGCCTATGCCGTCGAATTCACCGCTCATCGACTCGTCGGCCTCCTCTGTGGCCTGCCTGGTCATAAAGACAGTGTGGGGGTCCAGTGATGATACCACGGCCTCGATGGCCTTGTCGGCAAGAGAGTCATAATCGAGCGTATCCACGTAATAATCCTGAATGAACATAAGAGCCATTGCTATCTTGCTGAACTGCTCACGCGAGAACTGAGCATTGGCACAGACAGGCATTATCACGGAAAGGATGACTGCTGCAAGAAGAGCGGAGATTTTTTTCATCAGAAGAGTTTTTTGACGGGGACATCAAAAATCATACCTTCTTCCGCCAGATATGTTTCGGGGAACACCTGCCTGGCTTCCTCCAGAAGGACATTGATGTCTGGATAGCGTGAAGAGAAATGGCCGATGACGAGCTTCCTGGCCCCTGCGGCCACCGCTGTCCTGGCCGCGTCTTCGGCTGTAGAATGGAAGTACTCCGAAGAGAGGTCCTGCATATCGTTGCCGAAAGTAGCCTCGTGATAGAGCAGATCCACCCCGCGGACCCATTCCGCCATCTCGGGGAAAGGAGCGGTATCGCTGCAATAGGCTGCGCTGCGTGGCACATAGGGCTTGTAGGCGTATTTTGCCGCCTCCAGAACGCTGCCGTCCTCGCGGACAACGTCGTTCCCGGCCTTGAGCGTGCCTATTTCCTGGAGCGTCAGGGCATCCTGCTCGATGTATTCCTTGTGTACGTTGAGAGCCGGCTCTTCCTCGCGGAACAGGAAGCCGTAGGTCTCTACCTTGTGGTTCAGGGGAAATGCGTACACCTTGCAGCTGCGGGTGGCGATTATCTCCTGTGGAGCCGTTGCCTTCAGGGGGATGAAGTTAATATCGAACTTGACCCCGTCGGCGAAATATGTCCTGAAGAACTTGAGGGTGTGGCAGAACGCCTCCGGAGCATAGATATACAGCGGGGCGGTGCGACCCTTCAGGGCCATAGTAGAGAGGAGCGGCATAATGCCGAACACGTGGTCGCCGTGGAGATGAGAGATGAGTATGTTCTCTATCTTGGCGTGGGAGATGCCGTGCCTGGCGAGCAGGATCTGGGTCCCTTCGGCACAATCGATTAAAAACAAGCGCCCGCGTACGTTCATTACTTGGGCGCTTGAAAATCTATTGTTTACAGGAACGGCCGAAGCCGTTCCCAAAGTAGTCAGAGAGAACTCCATCCGGAATTATTCCTCAGCAGTTTCTGCAGCGGCAGCTTCTTTCTTCTCCATCTCGCTCTTGAGGGCTGCGAGTGAACTGATGTCGCCGAGAGTGGTCCTCTCGAGGTTGGCTTTCAGCTTCTTCACTGCCTTCTGAGTGTTGTTGGCTTCTGCGTTCTGCTCTTTCTGCTCTTTAGCGGCTTCTTCCTTGCGGGCGTCAGAATAAGTGCGGCTGTGGCTCAGGGTGATCTTGCGGCTTGCCTTGTTGAATTCAAGGATTCTGAAAGGAAGCACTTCACCTACTGAAGGATTGCTGCCGTCTTCCTTGACGAGCTGGCGGTTTGAAGCGAAACCTTCGATACCGTCTGCGAGGGCAACTACAGCACCCTTGTCGCTCATGCTGACGATGGTACCGTCGTGAACTGAACCAACGGTGTAAACTGACTCATACTCTTCCCAAGGGCTTTCCTCAAGCTGCTTGTGGCCGAGGCTGAGACGGCGGATAGCCTGATCTACGTCGAGAACTACGACATCGATCTTGTCGCCTACTGAAACGACTTCGCTCGGGTGTTTGATCTTCTTGGTCCAGCTCAGGTCGCTGATGTGGACGAGACCTTCGACACCTTCCTTAAGCTCTACGAACACACCGAAGTTGGTGATGTTGCGAACGATAGCTGTATGCTTGCTGTTGATGGGATATTCCTCGACGATATTTGCCCAGGGATCCGGTTTGAGCTGTTTGATGCCGAGAGACATCTTGCGCTCTTCGCGGTCGAGTGACAGAACGACTGCCTCGACTTCGTCGCCTACCTTGAAGAAATCCTGAGCGCTGCGCAGGTGCTGGCTCCAGCTCATTTCTGAGACGTGGATCAGGCCTTCTACGCCGGGCTGAATCTCAACGAATGCACCGTAATCGGCGATGACGACAACTTTGCCTTTAACCTTGTCACCAACCTTGATGTCAGGATCGAGAGCTTCCCAGGGATGAGGAGTAAGCTGTTTGACACCGAGGGCGATGCGCTTCTTGACATCGTCGAAGTCAAGGATAACGACGTTGATCTTCTGGTCGAGTGAAACGACCTCTTCAGGATGGTTGATCCTGCCCCAGCTGAGATCGGTGATGTGGATGAGACCGTCAACACCGCCGAGGTCGACGAATACGCCGTAAGAGGTGATGTTCTTGACAACACCTTCAAGGATCTGGCCTTTCTCGAGTTTGTTGATGATTTCTGCTTTCTGGGCTTCGAGTTCAGCCTCGATAAGCGCCTTGTGAGAGACTACTACGTTGCGGTATTCGTTGTTGATCTTGACAATCTTGAAGTCCATGGTCTTGTTTACGAATACGTCGTAATCCCTGATCGGCTTGACATCTATCTGTGAACCGGGCAGGAATGCTTCGATACCGAACACATCCACGATCATACCGCCTTTCGTACGGCACTTGATGTAACCCGTAACGATCTCGCCCTTGTTGCATGCGTCGAGAACGCGGTCCCAAGAACGTGATGCGCGAGCCTCTTTGTGAGACAGTACGAG